>NZ_JAUOSO010000021.1:0-80774 GCF_030548905.1 Shewanella sp. 2_MG-2023 | reverse complement strand
GAGCGGTAGTTCAGTTGGTTAGAATACCGGCCTGTCACGCCGGGGGTCGCGGGTTCGAGTCCCGTCCGCTCCGCCAAACAGATCAGCCCTTGTCATATGACAAGGGCTTTTTTGTGCTCAAAATTTACCTTTCACAGTTTGCTTAATTTTTACGTATTTCAAATCAACACCTTATGATGTTAATGAATCTTTAATTAAATGCGTCTAATCTATTAATTATCACTTGCTCTACTTAGGTATTTAGTATTTTATTACTGTAAGTAAAATACAAAGAACATCGGCAAAGATACAGCTAAGCACGTTAGCGCTTTTATAAGGATATATACATGGTTGAACACATCACAGGCATGCTCGCACTCATTGGTGTGTTGTCTTTATTGTGTCAGTGGATCGGCTGGAAGTTACGATTACCTGCAATTTTACCGCTATTGCTGTGTGGACTATTGTTAGGACCCGGTTTAGACATTTTAAATCCAGACGCCATTTTTGGTGATTTACTGTTTCCTATTATTTCTTTAGGGGTTGCAGTCATCCTGTTTGAAGGCGCATTAACGCTTAACTTTAAAGAAATTAAAGATCACGGCCGCATGGTGACGAATTTAGTCACTTTTGGTGCTTTTATCACTTGGGCATGTATTGCACCTGCTGCACATTGGTTATTGGGCTTTGAATGGCCTATGGCACTGTTATTTGGCGCTTTAGTTGTGGTAACAGGGCCAACGGTTATTGTCCCTATGCTGCGTACAGTAAGGCCTAAATCAAACCTTGCCAGTATATTGCGATGGGAAGGCATTGTGATAGACCCAATTGGCGCTATTCTTGCGGTTTTAGTTTATGAATATATCGCAGTTGCTGCCGCAGCAGACCCAACCACTCATGTATTGTCTGCATTAGGTATTACTTTACTACTGGGTTTTGGCTTGGGCGCTATAGCTGGCTATTTAATTGGTGTCGCGTTAAGAACCAATGTCTTTCCCCATTATCTTAAAAATACGGCTGTGCTAACCATCATGCTAGGCATGTTTGTTGGTTCTAACTTAATTCAAGAAGAATCAGGTCTGCTGACTGTAACCGTAATGGGAATTTGGCTGGCCAATATGCGCGGCGTGGATATTGCGGATATTTTAGAGTTTAAAGAAACTTTAACGGTGCTGTTAATTTCTGCACTTTTTATTTTATTAGCTGCAAGATTAAATTCAACAGCCATGTTAGATCTGGGTTGGGGTGGTATTGGTGTATTAATGGTTGTAATGCTGGTGGCGAGACCATTAAGCATTTGGATTTCAGGCATTGGCACTAACTTGTCCCGCTCTGATAAATGGTTTTTAAGTTGGGTTGCACCGCGCGGTATTGTTGCAGCGGCTATCTCATCACTATTTGCGATAAAGCTAGAAGCTATTGGGGTTAACGGCGCGAGCTCAATTGTGCCATTAGTTTTCTTAATTATTATCGGTACAGTCGTTATTCAAAGTTTGACTGCAGGCCCATGGGCAAAATTTTTAGGCGTTAAAGCGGATTCGTCACAAGGTTTACTGTTATTTGGCGCATCTAAATTTTCACGTGAGTTAGCTAAAGTGTTAACTGAGAAAAATGTCAAAGTCATGCTTGCTGATAATAACTGGGATAATATTCGTCAAGCGCGTATGGCAAATATTCCAGTGTATTTTGGCAACCCAGCTTCAGAGCATGCCGATAACTTTATGGACTTAAGCGGTATAGGCCGAGTACTAATCCTGTCACCTTATCGACAATTAAACCCACTAGTGAGTTTTCATTTTCAGGACTATTTTGGCAGTGAAAAAGTTTATGGTTTAAATAATGCTGAAGGCGGAAGTGCTAGACATCAATTGTCTGAATCATATTTACAACGTTTATGCTTATTTGGTGAGTCTGTCTCATATGCACGAATTGCCAGTTATATGGCTAAAGGTGCGGTCATCAAGGTGACTAACATCACTGAAAACTTTACGTTGGAAGACTTTAAATCTCGTTATGGCGAAACTGCAATGCCATTAATTTATTTGACTAAAGATCAAAAAGTAAAAATTGTCTCAGGTATTGAGCAAGACTTACCGATAGGCATCGAGCTCATCAGCTTGTTACCACAAGAGGCCCAAGAGCAGGATGTCATCCAACGTAACTTAAAAGAAGTGGCTGATAGAGAAGCAAAACTGCTAGCAGAAAAAGGGCAAGCGGAAAAACAACAAGCTGAGCAAAATGAAACGCAAGCAACGGATAAAAAACCGTCCAACAGTCAACAAAAGCCTCAGGAATAAAAGTCAGTTTATAATGAATCAATAATCAGTAACAAAAAAGGCTTCGTGTTAACGAAGCCTTTTAGTATAAGCATTTGAATTAATTCAAATGCTTATATTATTCTGTGATTAGTGTTCAGCGATAACTGATAAGACAACTTCGTGATGATTTTTAGTTTTAAATTTATCAAACACGTGCGCCACTTTACCGTCTTGACCAATTAAGAAACTTAAACGATGGATGCCATCGTAGATTTTACCCATATCCAACCACCCTTGGACATAATTTAAGACATAAAAATTGACATATTTCAATGAAGTCTATACTTAACAGTGAGTTAGATTAATAAATTTTCCTTTTGAATCCTAATTATATCAGTTGTCATATTTTTTTGTAAATAGGGCTGTTTTTGACGCTTTTTAGAGTTGTGAACTGTCATAAAAAGTTTAGGCGGTGCAATGGTTCATAGCTGATTGTCATACGGGAGAGCAGTCCGCAAATTTGGGTAAGAACATTTATCAGGCCTGTAAGCCTCCCTTAAATTTTCCTGATTTTAAGGGAGAGTTACAATATTGCGGCTTTGATTTTGTAACTTAATCAAGTAGGGTAAGTCTACACTTAAAAATAAGAGGTGAATAAAGATGTCAGAAGAGAATAAGCATGGGGGATATCGTCAAGGTGCAGGTAGAAAAACTAAATATGAAAAAACAACGGTAATGCGAGTGCCTGAAAAGTATAAAGAGGTCATTAAGCATCTAATTAGCCATCTAGATAACACCGCTGGGCTAAGCCATCATTTTAATGAATCTGAATCAGAGCCTTTATACCTTCGGTCTTTAGAGGATAAAAAACAACATATAACTTTCGTTACTAAACCCTTTAAATGAGGCTAGCGCATATATATTAAGCACATATAATTTTCTATAAGTTATCTTGATAAAGTTACGAAATCAAGTTGTTTGTTTTCTAGGAGTACTACGAATTTTGAATTCGGGAGTAATCAATCACCACGACAATAAAGTTTGAAACTCACTTGTGTCCAAAAACAAGCTAGATAGGCTTTAGTTTATTTGCTCGTATTTAAAGGCTGCAACAAAAGTTGGAAGCCTACTCATTGTTTATTGTTATATTATCAAAAAATTTCTTACGGTTTTCCAGTCTGGGAATTTACTTGTTCCGAAGTGAATAATCTCGCCAGAAAATAACTCCTGGCCTTTACCATAATCGTAGTCATCAATGAGGTATGAGCCTTTCAACAAATCTTTACGTGGGGATATGATTAACCTGTCTACGTACTCCATACCAAGATAATCTTCAACCCAAAGCCTTTTTTCTGTATAGCAAAGAGGGTTCAAAGTGGATGGTGCTGTAAGAATAAATGGGTCATATAACTCTGATGCTAATAGTTCTTTCATAAGCTCTATACTGCCTTCTAAGGGCAGTAGACCACGAAAGAACCCACTTTGACTTTGCGGGAATAGAACATCAGGATTCAGCTTGATCGCTAATTTATGTGCATTGGAATAATCACAAATAGTATCGTCTAAATCGATGTAAATTATTTTTTTGACCATATTTTTAATTTTCCCACCAAAATTGTTGAAGCCTATTATAGTCGCTAGTTCCGAAATTTAGTTGGGCATCCTCAACGTTTATTAAAACAAGTGACATGTTGTGGCAAAACGAAGGTGGAAGTTAGCCTGATATGCCTGTTCTGGATGTTGCTACTCGCTCTTTACGCGTGTGGGTTTCTTTTGCGCAGTCCATAAATGACAAGAGGTCGTATACGTCGCAGTTAAAGAATCACGAATGTGATACTAGAATGTTTTAGACTAATCTAAATTAATTTTATACTTTATTCTTGCGGGCATGATCTCTTCAAATTCGCAATTTAACGCATTAGCCAATTTGTACAAGGTTTCTAATTTTATATTAACTAAACCTCGCTCCATCTTGCCGTAATTGCCTCTTTCAATACCTACATAGGCGGCAAAACCTTCTTGAGAATAACCAGCGTCTTTACGCTTTAGGCGCAACATATCACCAAACTGTTTAACTAAATCACTCACCCTAGTTTTCCCTTAGGTAAAATGATTAGATTTTCATGTTGAGCGCCAAAGCACCACGCCCTATAATACCCACCATTATATTTAATTGAATCAGGATTTACTTTGAAACTGGACCCTATTGTTGCTCAAATTATTCTGGTGAAAAACTTTGATAACTTCACCACCAATGATGTCCGTTCAGCCTATTTAGCATTGAAAGGAGATATCTCTTTAGACCCTTCGATCGTTCGAAGAAAAATATATGCCGAACTTTTAAAGCTGGTGAAAAAAGGCTGGCTTAAAAAAATAATACCGAAACAAAAAGGGTTAACTCGTTTTAAAAAGACAGTTGATTTTGACGTTGAAGCAATAGCCTTAAAAGTTAAGTCTGAATCGACAAGATTACTTAAGAAGCCTGATGGTAAGCAAGAGCATTTACTTAATAAGTTGAACCACTATAAAGCTGAATTATTATTGAATTTAGGAGAGTCAGAAGCATACAAAGAGCTTTATTCAGAATGCCCTGAATTAGTTGATGAAATACAACCGCAATACAACATAGCCAGAGACAATAACACTAAAATCCTGGGGAAAATTAGAGCCATTGAAGGCCTACTTAAGTAAGTAACACCATTAGAGAAAATATGAAATTAAGACAATGGCAAATGAGTTGTATCAATAAAGCATTAAAGCAATACTTGAATGGCAACTGCCACTTTTTAGCCCTAGCAACACCTGGCGCAGGTAAAACCTTGATGGCATCTGAATTAGCCGACCAATTATTGAAAAACGACCTGATTGATTTAGTCATTTGTTTTTCACCTTCCTCCATCGTATCTCAAGACTTCAGTCAAAGTTTACAATTGAGAATTAATGAACGATTTGATGGTTTGTTGGGTGCTAAAGGGCACTCTATGACATACCAAAACTTACAGCATCTCGATGCAAAATTTTGGGCGCTATTTTCTCGATATCGAGTATTTGCAATCTTTGATGAGATCCACCACTGCGCAGGATCAAATATTGAGAATGCAAATGCATGGGGAGAACAAATAATATTAAACATCAAAGGTAGAGCTAAATACACACTAGCACTAACAGGAACCCCTTGGCGCTCAGACGCTGCTCCTATCGTTCTTTCTAACTATGTACACCCAAGCTATAAAATTTCATGTGACTACGTTTATGGGCTTGCTGAGGCTATTCAAGATGGTGTTTGCCGAATTCCGCAGATAATAGCTGTGGATAATAATAACATTTCAGTTATTGATGACGATGAAACTAAAACCTTTACGAGCTTTAAGTCTTTACTGTCTGAGTCAATCATTTCGTATCAGGAAGTTATTGAAAACGAAAAGGTCATTAAGTACATCGTATCTTCAGCACAAAAAAAACTAACATCAATAAGAGCGAAAAACTCCGATGCAGCAGGATTAATCGTCGCTTCATCCATTGACCATGCAAAACAGATTTCAAGATTAATGAAAGGCTATTTTAACATAGATGCCGTTGTTGTTACGTACAAAGAAAATGATCCTAGTAATATTATTCAACAATTTAGACATGCAAAAACTAAATGGATTATTTCGGTAGGCATGATTAGTGAAGGAACTAATATCCCTCGATTACAGGTTTGCTGCCACCTAACAAATATCAAAACAGAAATGCATTATAGACAAATTTTAGGTCGAATACTTAGAATGACAAGTTCCCCGAATCAAGAGGCTATTATGTATATGCCTGCTGAACCAAAGCTGTTGGAATATGCTTATAGAGTTAAGCAAGATGTACCTATTGAAGCTGATGTCGTTCAGTTTGAAAAGATGAAAGATTGTGATGAAAAAGATGCTAATAATGAAGCTTCTTCAGAGGTAACATTTGCTAAGGAAAGCAAGGCTAGCCCTTCATTAGAACTCAAATTCTGTGAGAATGATAAATTCATTGATCATTCAACCTTTAACGGAAAGAGTGAAACCGTTGAAGAACATTTTTTAACAAGCTCGTATGACAAAACCGTTAATATTTTAGGGCGATTTCGGCAAGAAGCTATAGCTTTGGGGCTAAGTGAATTGCGGTGATTATACGGACGGTCTAGAAATTTAAGAATCGGATTGTGGTGGTTTAGCAAAACTGGCCACTACTTTGTAGTCAATTGATGTGTTTGGCATAGAATAAGTTATCAGAAGGTTCAGCAGCACTTGTTCATCGTAATTCGGAATTGCCCCAAAGTTAGCTAGGGAAGAAGTTTGTTTGCCCCCTGTTTACCAGCTTTTGCAATAGCTAAGCTAATGTGAGGCGCTACATACAAGACCTGCCACTAATTATCATATAAGCTGAAGTCTAGTGACTTTGCACTTTATTTTTTAGTAGCGTCTAGCTCCAATTGAAACCACTTAGCTCAATTGACACTTCTACCCTCATTGTGACAGTTCTTCCTGCACGAAGATTGCACTTTATGCAATGATGGAGGTTCTTTGTTACACTCAGGAAGAGCAACAGAGGTTGAGCGTTTTTGTGTTGTAACTAATTGTTTGTACGCTGATTCACTGTTATTCTTGAGTGATTAAATTGCTGGCAACCTGTTCTTATTAAAACAGTTCTTATTCGGAATTCAGCCTAATATACAGTTAAATTGCTAAAGGAGTTTTGAGTATCCGAAATATCTTAGTAACCGATCGTTCAGTAGCAGAGTTCTGCTCAACATTCGATTCAGAAATAACTGTGATTACTAATTTACTTGAACAAAGTGAATCTTGCTTTGAGCACTATTTTAGTGAGCCCGAAAAACAAAAATATAAATGGGTGCAGGAATTCACATTTATGACCATAGAGTCTCTTGTTACAGCAACAAGGCTTTTGATTGAAGGGCATATTAATGCCTCTGGAAATACCATGAGAATTTCCTATGAATCTTTATGTTTAGCAATACTACTTAGTGCAGAGAGCGATGTAATAATTGATAAGGGTAAGAACGCAAAGCCAGTCAATTTTTACAAGTCTTATGAAAAAGGAAAGAATAATACAAAGGCTCATAGGGCTATCGATAATGTTTTATTAAATGCTGATACATTAGGCTTAATAGAGGGAAGTGAGTGGCTTAAGCAAGCAAAGACTTTTTATAATGGTTATAGCCACGCATCATTAATGACAATGGGTTCATTGATGTTACCTTCGGGTAAGCCAATTATTGCAGGTGATTTTTATAAGGAGAAATTAGACTTATATAAAGACCATTTAAAGTTTATCGTTAGGTACGCAAGTCATTTACCTAAACTTATTGAGACAGTCGCTTTACGCAATTTAACAAGCGTTTTAAGCGCAACAGAAACAGGTGGTTAGGTTCCACTCCGCTACACATTATAACCAATAATTTTTGTCCATTTAAGCGGACGTTATGTTTTAAGGAGTAGTGTTTGCCAAAATTTCATGAGATACAAAGTAGATTTGAATGGTTAAATGCATTTTTCCGTTCGTATCATTCGCTTTTAGTTATTGAAGATAAATGTACTGATTTAGATCGAACTTATAAAGATTTAAGTCCATTTACACATTTAAACAACGTTCTCTTATATGACACTGTGATAAATTGGTGCAAAATATTTGGTTCTCATAAAGAAGAGTGTCATTGGAAAAAGGTTGTAAAAGACCACGATCATTTCCGTAGTTATCTCTTCAAAGCAATCGGTAAAACACAAGAAGAATTCTCAGAGTATCAAGGGCAAGTTGTAGACTTCAGAAACAAATGGGTAGTTCACTTCGATCCTAATTATGAGCATCCAGCAGTTCCATTTTTTGATATAGCTCATGATAGTGCAGTTGCACTTCATTGCTACCTAAAGGAACAGTCAAATGAAGAGTATCCTTATGGTGGACCTGAGAATATTGAAGACTTTGGTAAAGATGTGGCTAAAGCCTTGTTTTCAAAGTTATTAACCTATGATAATAAAACATAGCAAGGCGTTATGTTTCAATAAGGCATACAATGAACGCTGTATTTCAAACTGATTTTGAACGCACGGAATTTACTGACGAGATTCATAGTTTATTTGGTCGAATATTGATTTTAACAAGTCGCTTTGATAGTGCTTGTAAGGCTTTAGTAAGATTGCCTTCAGTCAAAGTTTCAGTATCATTAAAAGGCATGATTACTGATGATGAATTTAAGGAATTACTTAACAAAAACTTATCTTCTTTTAAAAATTTAAATAGAGCAATTCAATCATTACCAGAATACAAGTTAGGTGCCAGTCAAGTTTTAGACCAAGCGCGTGACTCAAGAAATGAGTTAATTCATAGTTCAGCTTTGGGTATGGATCGTAATCTCGATGATTTTGATAACATCGATAGGTTCATGCAAAATCTCGCTAGTCTCGTAAGAGAGCTGATTAGAGGCGATATCGTTGTTTCTTGTATAACCTCGCTCAGTAATAAAGAGGATATTCCAGACTATTTCTTATCTAAAGAATATGAGAACTCAATATT
Source organism: Shewanella sp. 2_MG-2023 (assembly GCF_030548905.1). NCBI lineage: Bacteria > Pseudomonadati > Pseudomonadota > Gammaproteobacteria > Alteromonadales > Shewanellaceae > Shewanella > Shewanella sp. 2_MG-2023. The sequence continues at coordinate 71,988 of NZ_JAUOSO010000021.1, read as the reverse complement.
AAAATGGGTGTTTCAACGCTTCCAAACATAATAAACGGTTCAAACGCAACAAAAAAACAGTTGGTTAGATCCTGCTTTACTCTACATTACAATCAACAATTTTTGTCAGCTTAAGTGCGCCTTATAGGGCTTTCAGGTTTTCGTTAAATATCTTATTTGAGGGAAAAACTATTTCTATCATCATTGAAAAAATGACGACATGGCCAAAAGACCTTATTGCATATCTAGAAGATAATTTTGAGGTTTTTATCGGTTGGTGCTGTGTTAGTGAAAACCAATCTAGTGTATATGAATTTGAAAACTCACTATCTGAAGTGCGTGTGATTTTAAAGAAATATTCTTTGATAGGTTACCACTGTACAAAATTAACTAGAGGTGAAATTTCAAAAATTTCAAAATATGGCATGTCTCTTCAAAATGGAGCAACACTTAGTTCTCGTCTTGAAAAGCTCGTATCAGAAGGCTCTATTATTAAAGAGGTGGCTGAGAAACTAAGGGTTGATAATCAATGTGATGATGGTAATAGAGCAAATATGCTTTGGTTTTGTTTTTACGAGCCTCATAAATCAGGAGAGCATGGAATAAATCGGCTTTTTAAATCTTGGGGAGGAGAAGCTTTATATAATAGTCATGAAGGTAGTGATATTTTAGGTGAAGTACTTAAAAATATAGGTATCCCTTGTGTAATTAATGCAATTGTACCTATGAAGTCAATCCCTAACGCCAGGTTACCATGGAAAGAAGTAATTGCAACGTTCCTCTCGAGTAAAGGGTTCAAACTTGATAACCCAACTGATTATGAAGGTTATTCGATCGAGTCAATCACATCCGATAATATTATAGATATCATTGAGTACCCAACTGAAAAATTTGATAAATTAACTGGCTGTAGAGAGTGGTCTAAGAAAATAAATAGTGGTTAACAGCCTTATATTAAGGCGCTTAAGCGGAACTAAAGCAGTTGGTTAGGCTCCTCTTTGATACACATTATAACCAACAACTTTACTCCGTTTAACGTGACGTTACCGTATATCCGCTTGCCATACTTTCCCTAATGAGAGTCATCACTTTAAGAGCTTTGACTCTAACGCACTTCTGTCCAGAAATGGGTTAGTGCGGCTTAGCTCATTTATGCCCCTTTATCATTTAGAGGTAAGACTCATTCCCATTCCGTTAATGTGCGTTTACCCTACATATAGTTATCCGAATTAACCCCATCTAGCAGTTTTGCTTCACAGAGCAATCTATCCTCAAAGCATAGTTATTAACCTATTGATTATAAATTGAAGTGATAAATGAAAGACGGCATTATGTGAGAATTAGAAGCGGTTGTTAGCCGTATAGAAAGTATTATATTGTTATTGGAGTTTAGCGTGAAAAGTGATGAACTAATATATTCTATCCGTGAGCTTATCTCAGATGTTGCGATAGAAGTAGATCAAGATGCAGATCTTTATCCCATTGTTTCTGTTAATATATAACATAATAGTTTTGTCCTCTTATTCACGATATAGTGCAATAGATAACTATATCGTGAATAAAAAATGGAGATTTCATGAATAAAGTAATATTTGCATTTACGCTGTTGCTATTGGCTGGTTGTTTAGAGCACTCAAAGCCACGATCAGAGCAAGCATTAGAGTTCGTTAAAACGGGAAATTACGAGCTTTTGTCCGATGAAGATAAACAGGTCTATTCTAAATTAAGTTACAGCAAATTTGATAAATCAGATTTTGATGTAAGGCAGCAACCAACCAGCAGATTTTATGTTCTAGAGGTAGCGCTTAAAGACATGGTTACTTACAGGGTAGAGAATGAGGAAAATGACAAAGTAGTTATTGTCACTCGATTCCCAGAGTTACTTAGTGAGTTCTATTTTGAGGAGCAATTTTCTGAAAAACACCCCAAAATGGTAGAGAAAGCGGAAGGATTAATTAATACTTTCAATCAGGGGTACCTAACTGCGGAAAGGTTGAAGTTTGCAGAAAGAGAAGTACAAGTGAACTTCACTAGTACCGGAGTATTTATTGACTTAAAATCTCATAAAATTGCACAAGAGAAGCGTGATCAAATTGATATGATTGTTGATGGAATGTCAGAAGCAGCTGACAAGGCCAAAGAGCTAAACAGAGTTGCTACAATACCTGCGGATTATTTTGCCGAACCTGATTTTAGTCCACTATATATGAAAGCTGAAATTATTGCTTATCTACAAGAGTGTGAGCAGGCACTTGCAGACATTAAGGAGCTAGATTGGGAGTATGGTAAATATAGAGTCCGTTATTTGGATGAGTGCATTAGCGACTACAACAAGGTTTTAGAGCAAATTAATAAGTTTGAATTATTGCCAAATACTCTTGCAATTAACGATTTAGAATTTTTGTATATAAGTGAAAATAGATCTGAATTGATTGGCACTTATCAATACTCAGGAGAACAGCCCATTTTTTCAGTCTCGTTTATAGCTCACTTTTTTGATAAAAACGGGGATGAAATCAGAAAACAACAAATTGCGAATTTTATCTTGCAATTAGAACCAGGCAAATCTGGCAATATTAAACACTTTCTAAACTTTGAAGATATGGCTAGGGTAACGAAAGTCGAACTTGAGCCTATTGGCCTTTGGTAGTTAACCACCGCCTAGCAATAAATGAAATTGCAGAAATATAATTTCATGCTCAATTTTACGGATTGCTCAAACCTCCCTCTGCATCATTCCATAATGGAACAGAAAACCACGGTAGACGAAAACTATTGAGGAATGAATTAACAAATCTAAAGTTGCATGGTTTAGTTCAACTAACTTTTAACCATTAGCGTGGCCAAAACATTTCTGCCCCAAAACGATTTAGCAGCTTTAGTCAGCTAATGATTTCTAGATTTGAATAGAATCTAAATCAACGTCTAAACCAACGTCGTGGCGCTTCGCCCACACCAGACGAAAGGGAAACAACAGCATTTCCCTTTTCGATATCCCTTGCCGCTCCGACGAAATTTAAACAGAAAAATTTCCAACGGAGAATGATCCAGCTTTAAACTTTATTTTGAGTCCGCTTCGGCAAGCTACAAAAATCACTAACGCTTACGATGGGGCGTCCTTTCCCCTAGAAAGCTAGCCAGACATCCTTGTCTGGACTCACGCGATTTTCTTACTTGCCTCAATTCAAATGGAGTCTTCTAGCTAATTAAAACTAGATATTTTAGTTTTTTAAATTGACACGAATACAGTCAAATCGAAGAGATGAAAATTCGGGTGTAAGCACCGCGGTGACCGTCCATGACATGGACGTCATGGCCGAGCTTTCAGGGACCTTTTGATTTAAATAAAGAATGCAGCGTGTCACAGTCGTGCTTGCACGATAGCCTGCGGCAGGCAATGGGTTAAATTACAGTCATGGACTACTGAAATTTAGTCAATGTAAATGAAGTATAAAGTTGATGCTAGTAACTCGTTTATGCCCCAAAACGTGTTTGAAATGGATATCTCTCGAGGTTTAGTCATTTGTATTTACCCTCAATAATCTAATATCACCTTCAATAGAGTGGCCAAATTCGCTATACCACTACACTTTTTCTAATCGATTATGACCGCCTTACTTGTCGTCCAAATGACTGGTTGCCTATACAGGTATAACTGATTTTCTCCAAATTGAGATAATTCTGGCGCCAAAGGATGCGTAAAATGAGCTTTTTACGTATCGATAATTTTGTAACATTCGAGAAAACCCATACATATCAATCTACTGCGAAGTTTTTTAAAGTGTTGTATAGACCTCGTAAACAAAGACGCATTCTTTTTCCAGCAGTATTTTGAGCATTACTTACGTATTCGCGAAAATATTCCATTTACAACAATGGCTTAGCGATGGTACCTTTGAAGTTTGAATTGAGTAGCCTGGAACATTATTGTGCTGCTATTGAATAAGCTGTTAGGTACCTAATCGTGGTCGAAGATTTCAAATCTATGCCTCTAATATTGAAATTCATAACAGCACACGGATTATTTTGCTTTTTGTTTTTCCTGTCGGCTGTAATACCTGGCTTTGATGTGAATTTTTCCTACAAAGGGCAGTCAATGGGGTTTGATGAAATTTGGCAAAATGATCTGGGGGTCTACTTAATTTTAATAGGGTTGTTTTTTCCTTCTAGCGCTATTTTACTTATCAAAAAATGGCAATATTGCCGCCAGTTTTATGCTTTTGTTATTTTAGCAACTTTCGTCATTCTAAACGCTAACAGCGATAGTTTTATCTATTTACCTTTTGCTTTAATATTTCCATGCTTGCTAATTGCTTATCTATTCAAGTACGATAAAGCTAAGGTGTACTTCGGTACCTAACAAGCTAATAAATAAGGACTAAAAACAGTTTGCTGTTTTCGTTCCTCAACATTTTAGCAAACAATTTTTAGCCCATTATTAGGGCGTTATATGCTCGTATGGGAGTAGATATTGAGCTCAAATTTCAACTACCGAATTGATGCTCCATTTAGCGAAAAGAAACGCTTTTTTAGGGTATGCGTTTATCTTGTCTTATTGCCATTGTTTACCGGATTAAGCACAGGAATGATCTATGTATTAGGCGACTTGATGAATTTTGATATCAATGAACCTATTCGCAGCAGTGAGTTATCAGGTATAGAAATAACACTGTTTTTTGGTAGTTTTGGCCTTGTCATGTTAGCGCTTTTTGGCTTGATGCTATTCATCGCCAAAAAAACGTTTCAGAGGTTCAAAATTTAATGCAATCGCATATAACAAGCAAAGGCAAAGCGACGCGTACCGCGCGCTTGCTTTGAGCGTTATGTTTTCAGGGATAGATTTGAGTGAATAATTTAAAGTGGGTGGTGATATCAATCATTGTCCCATCATTAATAGTAGTGTTGGGTGTTCAGAGCTCTTATTGGTTTTCTGTTAGAAGTTCATTGAGAGATCTAGAAGTCCTTTACATCTTTGCCGCTGTTATTACTGGTATTCTGTGTTTCAAAAAATTAATCATTGAGTCCAAATCCAAGAAGGTATTTTTTTGGCTCCTGTACCTAATACTAATATCCCAAATCGTATTTTGGGGTAGTCTATTAACAGCTTGCGCTAATGGCGACTGCCTCTAAGAAAACATAACAAACCAAGTCAGCGGGACAATAACGCGTAGGCTCCCGTCACTTCGTTCCGTATTTTAGCCTACGCATTATTGCCCCTGCTTGGGGCGTTATATGCTTTATTCGATTAGGTAGTTCAAATGAGTCGAAAGAAATTTATGGAGTCTGTGGGTGCAACCTGCAGAAACTGGAACTGGAGCTGGTCATTCGTTAATCACGATGAAAAGTTTGTGGTTTTTGGTCATTGGGATGTACACAAAGATGGCTTAATCTTTGATGAAAGTTGGAAAGGTGCAGGGAGAAAGCAGTCACTTGAGCATGTATCTCTAATTCAGGAGCATGGGTACAGTTTAAAAACTTTCCCAATGCAGTACGATGAAACAGAAACTGGTACCGCCAAAATTAAAAGTTTCGACTGGATTCTTGAGGATAAGCATTTAGCAGGAGTTGGTGGTCTTTGGTATGCGTTAAGCCCCTCTGAACACGAGGGTGTCACAGCTATAGAAGAGGTTGTTAACCCAGAGACTTACAGTGAGGGTGCAACGAAGAGAATCTCTGTGAATGCATATGAGCGTAACGCTGATGCTAGAGCTAAGTGCATATCTCATTATGGGTGCAAGTGCTATGTTTGCAACTTTGATTTTCAAAGTGTTTATGGTGATATCGGTAAGGGTTTTATACACGTGCACCACGAAGTTGCACTTGCTGATATAAAGCAAGAATACGATGTTGATCCTATCAATGACTTAAAGCCTTTATGTCCTAATTGTCACGGAATCATACATAGAACACATCCACCGATATCCGTTGATGCTTTAATTTCCCTGTTAGGTGACAAGGTTTAAGACGCATATAACAAGGCCATTATGCAACGCCAGCAAGCTGGCTAGGACAAATTAATCGCTGGCCGTTTTGTGCTGAATCCGCTGCGCTAGCACAAATCGTCCAGCTCAAATTTGCCGCATATGGCGGCGTTGGTAATTCGAGCATTGCTCTGCATAGGTACGTATATTAATTTGAAAGGGAATATTCGTTGAAAAAAATTGATCTCCATTTGCATACAGTCCCTACATTTAGTGATGCACACTTTGAATTTTCATTGGATAAGCTAAATGAGTACGTTACGGTGACAGAACTTGATGCTATTGCTATAACAAACCACGATGTTTTCGATCTCGCACAATTTCAAGAGATTCAAAAAGCCTTGGATTGCATAGTATTCCCAGGTATTGAAATTTATGTTGATAATGGTCATATCCTTCTCATTTCAGAGAATGAAAACTTAGAAGATTTTCAATTTAAAGCTAATAAAGTATCTGAAAAAATAAAGAAGGCAGGAGATAATATAAATGTCGAAGAATTAATTCAGATATTTGGAAATCTTAATGATTATTTAATTATCCCTCACTACCAGAAAAAGCCATCTATATCAAAAGACACCTTTGAACAACTACGCGCCTTCATAGATGCTGGAGAGGTTGACAGTCCAAAGAAATTTGTTCGAATGGCAAAGGATGAGAATGAAATAACCCCTGTATTATTTAGTGATGTAAGGATTAAGGACAGTTTACGTAAGTTCCCTCCAAGGCAAACCTATATTGATTGTGGTGAATTAACAATAAGCGCAATCAAACATAGTCTGAGTGATAGAAGCAAAGTTGCTTTATCAAAGTCTGATGGAAATAAACTGTTCCAGATATTTGATGATGGTCAACAACTTTCTACTGGTTTGAATATTGTACTCGGGGCAAGATCTTCTGGTAAAACTGTAACTTTAAATCGGATCAATGAGGAATGTAATAACGTAAAGTATATTCCTCAATTTTCACTAGTGCAGAGAGATGATTCCAACTATGAAAAAGAATTCAATGAAGGTGTGGCTAGAAAGAAAAGTAATTTTGTTGACAAGCACTTGGCTCCTTTTAAAGCAGTATTAGATGATGTAAGTACCGTTGACCTTGTTACTAATCACCGTAAGGTAGATGAGTACCTTGAAACTCTAATGAAACAAGCAGAAGAGGTAAGTAAACGAGACGCTTTCTCTAAAGTTACTTTATTCAACGAGTCGCAATTTGAAATAAGAGAAGAGAAAGGACTTACTGATCTCATAATTTCTGTTCGACTATTAATTGAAAATATTGAGTATAGAGATGTAATTGATAAACATGTAAATGTAGAAGATTTGAAGGCTTTAGCATGTGAGTTAATAGAGTCTCTTTGGGAAAAAATACTTAGCACAAAGAAGAAAAACGCTGTTAATGAGGCTGTACGGGACGTAAAAAGTAAACTCAAGCTACGGTCTTCTAGTACACAAGTGAAAGATGTTGATTTGTACAAAGTGATGATTGAACATAAAAAGGTTTTGAAATTTAAGCTCATAGCCAAACAACTCCAAACAGAAAAAATTATTCATGAAGAAAATATTCAAGGCTTTAAGGTTGTTTGTAAGCAACGAGCTTTTAACGGGGCTGGCGAAGTTAGAAATGTAAGCGGTAAGAGAGTTGCCTTTACTAGCGCCTACAAAGAATACTCCTCCCCATATAAATATCTTCTTGAATTAAAAAATAATGAGGCGTTAACTCCTTCAGAGTTCTATAAATACTTTGCGTGCATTGAATATGAAATTCTTAATAAAGATGGTTTTAAAGTTTCAGGTGGCGAAAGATCAGAATTCAGACTGCTTCAAGAAATTAAGGATGCTCAAAACTATGACTATTTATTAATTGATGAGCCCGAGTCTTCTTTTGATAACATTTTTTTGAAAGGAGAAGTGAATCAAATATTGAAAGAGCTATCACAAACTATGCCTATAGTTGTAGTAACACACAACAGCACCGTTGGAGCATCTATTAAGGCTGATTATGTAGTTTATACATCCAAAGAAATTGAAAATGGTGAAATTGTATATCGAAGATATTCTGGGCACCCATCCGTTAAAGAGTTAAGTACTGTTGATGGAATAAAAATGGATAACTTCAAAGTGACTATAGACTCATTAGAAGCTGGTGAAATAGCATATACAGAAAGAAAGAGTGGTTATGAAAGCATTAAAAATTGAAAATTCTCAGGGATTCTTTTTCAAAGAAGACGGTAATTATGAATCTTTAGATAAATTAGATAAAACGATATTACTTCAACTAGTTAACATCGCTTTGGAAGATGATTACGTAATTGATGAATATGATGAATCTATACTTAAGAACCAAGCTCATCAAATCATTTACAAAAGTATTAGCGAAAAGCTTAACGATTTACATCTAAGGCGGCAACAGTTTCGTGATACTTCAGAAAACCTATACCTAGAAGAATATGAGAAATATAAGGCTCAGGGATGAACTAATGAGTTAAAAACGTATAACAGATAAGGATAGGCCGCGCGTAGCCGCGTCCTTATCCCAAGTGTTGAACAAGCCCGAGTGATACCTTTATAGTGTAAATATCGGCGTAAGATCTTACGCTTTTTCGATGTGTGCAGAGCAGTTACATTTTTTACTAGCCGCATAGATCCCTTAGCATCGTCAGCTAATTTCTTTACCTAAAATATCAATGCCTTAGCACCTCCTGATACTTTTCTTGTTCCGCATCTTAAGTGTTAATTTTTAATCCTTCCGCTTAAACAGTGGCGTTAGGTGTGGTTGGTTTTTGTCTAAGAAAGCTTGTCAGTCGTGCATGCTTATTCCTATGCACCCCCATAAATATCATCGGTTGTCGGCAACAAGGGCAAGGTCGTATGGCTTGAGTTTTAGTGGTGTTTTCGAGCGGCGCAAACACGGTGTGTAGTGGCCAATTGAAATTGGCCACAGGTTTAGAGCTTATCCATACTTTGGGTAATCTGAAATGCCATGATTACCCAAAGTCCTAACACGAAAATGTCCAAACACGAGTTAGTGATTAGCGGGGGGGCTTGAAGTTAGTTAGTTTTATACTTGGAACATATCGGCCTGGAATTCAGCCTTCTTATTATGAAGTCCACGGTCTTCCAACCACGAGTAAAATCTACTTCTAGTAATCGAAACACCGCGTTCGTTTAGTTTTCTTAGGATTTCAGCTTTGGAGGCCTTGGTGTCGAGGAGGTTCAATATAAACGCCGTATGCTCATCAAGCCTGGACTTAACCTTCTGTCCCTTCTGACGACCAGATGATAGCCCTTTGGCCTTTCGTTTAGCGTGACCTGCTTTGGCTCGTTCAGATCGTTTCTGAGCCTCTACAGCGCTGGCAAAAGACTGCCCAATAACTGTAAAAATGATTTCAGCATTATCAACGTTCTCAGAGTTAATTATGATGTCGTTGTATGCTAAATGCAGCTCACCGTATGAGGCTATCTGGCCGATAGCGCCGACCAACTCCATAACCTTGTGGCGACCCAGCCGAGTGATATCCGATACAATGATGCTTTGTTGAGAGGTAATGAGGGAAGATAACTTCCGCTCACTAAGTTCTGTCTTGGTGGCAGACACATGTTCTTCTATCCAATCCGATATTTGTATGCCACGTTTGGCGGCGTACGCCTTGATAGCTTCTCTTTGTGTTTCACCATCGGCTCTTTGTGGATCTGATATTCGAATGTAGCCAATCATGCCAGCCCCCAAGTTGAAGAGTTAATTGCTCATGGACGGTTATTTGCTGTTTAGGTAGTCCAATACAACTTCATGGTGGTCTTTTGTTTTGAACTTGTTGAATACGTGTTCAATATAGCCAGACTCATTGATTAAGAAGCTTGTTCTTACTACGCCCATATTCTCTTTGCCCATAAATTTTTTGAGTTGCCAAACTCCGTATTTTTCACATACTTCGTGATCTTCATCGGCTAGCAAGGTGAAGTTCAGTTCTTGCTTGTTGATAAAGTTCGTCAGCTTTTTAGGGGTGTCAGGGCTTAAACCAAGAACAACGACGTTATGATTATCAAGTGCTGCTTTAGTGTCACGTAGCCCTTGAGCCTGAACAGTACAACCTGGCGTTGAAGCGCGTGGGTAGAAGTAGAGCAGGACCTTCTTTCCTTGAAGCTCAGATAGCTTCACTGGGTTATTGTCTTGGTCATTTAGGGTAAAATCTGGTGCGATTTGTCCGGCTTCGATTGCCATTGGTTTTGTCCTTACTTTCTCAATTAATGGTATGTGGCGTAGCTTTGTTTGCTACGTCCTATTTAGTGCATTTATATTACGTTAGAGTATACACTTTTAACGTTAATTCAGTGTCCTGTCTAGTGATTACACTAAACAGGATGCTTTTATCTAAAATCGCCTTTGATAAGGTTATCAGGCCTTGCTTTGGTGACCTTATCCATTGCCTTCTCTCGCTCACTTTCATGCAGCATCTCCATGAGTTCTTGAACCATTTTTATGTGGCTTGCTGCTTGTATGGCTAGTGCTTGTTCATGGCTTCTAGCGATGTCGAGGTACTCCTTTTTTTTCTTATTAGCTTGAGTCTTGTCGAGTTTTAGCTGTTTCACTTCCGCCTGTAAAACATCAATAGGTGAGTGACTTAAATCATCTTGTGCTACACGAAATTCCAGTGACTTATTCTTCACCATATCCTGAACATCTTCGTGCCTGCGCAATGCCCCGACAGAAAGCCCCGCTTCTTTCTCGACGCTAATGTTATTGATTTTTAGCTTACCTTCTCGGGCTTTCTTCCTTAGTTCTCGGTTTTCTGGTTTACCCTCTAACAGGCGCTCTAGGGCATTTTTGAGCTTATTCTTAGTTGCTTGTGTCATTACGCAGTCACTCCGCAGGGTATCAGCAGATCTTGAACTTCTTGAGGTATTACAATGGGTTCATAGCTGATATCTAGGTCTTTCATAATGCGTTCAGCAGCCGTGATTTTGATATACACTTCTGACGCTGTTTGAGGCGTTAATTCATCATGCTCAATGTCCCATAGCATATGAATTTCAGCTTCCTTGCGCTTAGCTTCGGCAAACACGGCATCGACAATATAGTCGTTCTTACAGTCTACACATTCTAATAGGTTGACTTGTGTACGTAGGCTACAACCTGTTGAAGTGCAGTAAACGCCAGGGGCGACAGCGTGGATGTGGCGCTTTTGATCTCGGATTTGATTTTTCCAATAATTGAGCGAGAGCATGTCGTTATCGACCTTATCTTTAAAAAGGTTACGCTCAGCCTTGATCATGTTTTTAGCAAACTCTTTGCCCTTGCCGCCAGCGACACGCTCTTTGTTTGCTAGCTTCTTGTAGATGTTGAGGTACACCTGCGCTTTTTGATCAATCCTTTCTTCATCAATGTCGTGAGCCAAGCTATTCTTTTGCTTTCTTATTTTCTGGAATTTACTGGCGTTCTTAGCGTAATGGCGTGTCATCGCCATCGATACATGGCTGAACTGCTGCTTGAGTTGGGGGAACGCGCAAAGCTCGAAGCCGATCAGGTAATAGGCAAACGAGCGACGCAACTGATGCCCTGAGAATTTATAGTCATCACAGACATTAAAAGAACGGTTGGGGTCAGAAACTTTCAAATCGATGACATCGTCATTGGTTAGCGCTAGCTTCTTTCCTAGTGCGCCTTCAAACCACTTCTTTGTATGTCTAGTAAGGTTATCTTTGTTGGTAGCACCGCAGCCCTCTTTTGTCTTGTGGAAAAATGCTTGGCTATCGGGGTGACGCTGTCTAAGTGGCGAATGAAGCGCTTGCAGGATCTCGTAAGCCTTTTTGCCGACCTCTGTGGTGACAAACTCATCCTGCTTTGACTGAGAGCCTCTGACCGTTTTTGAGAGGTCTGCATGAATAACGTAAATGGTTTGCCCTGATATGGTTTCTGTTGTGCACCCATTTGCGGTATGTAGGTGAAAGGTTTCATCAGCGCGCATACCTGTGCGGGACATTAATGCCCAGAGGCAGCCACCATTGAGTTGTTTAAATAATGATTGCGCCTCTCTAAGTCCGGTTATCTTCCTGTTGCCAATCGTCAATGTTCGCTCAGGGTGGAATTTGTCGACGTATTCATAATGGATCACAGGCTTGTGTTTGTTGAGTAGTTCAAGGGTTGATTCTTGTGTTGGGTTATTGAGCTCGAGAAAAGCCGATTGAAAGGCTATATTCTTTTCCTTAGAACCTTTATTTGCTGAAGAAAAATACCACCGAAGCCCGTCATTTTTTAACTGTACCTCATCGCTAACAAGGTATTTAGCATACCCTTGGTAGGTTTTGTCATTGTAGTCAGCTATGTAATTAGATAGTTTGCTCAGCTCGTCACGAATGGGGTATAGCTCGTTCACTAATGCTTCTGATTGTTGAAGTCCCAAATAGTACAGCCGCTGCGGGATAACCGTGTGCTGCACTGGCTTGTTAATGGTTAAACCAAAATCCGAGGCAGATAACGCTTTGGTCAGGTTAACCTTGAACGGTAGTCGTGTTGCCTCTATGAACAGTTTCTTGAGTGCTACATAAGTATGTTCTCGTTCGAAGTCCAAAACGGTAACATCACCTAATACCCAAGCCTCTAACAGCTCAAAACTTAATAACTCAAAGCTATTGTGGCCTTTATTCAGTAGGGCGGTGGCGACTTTCTTTAACCCAGTGATAGTATCCACAATGCTCCCAAATGAATAATCTTTGGGCGAGAGCCACATCATACTCAATGCCAGTGCTCTCAATTCGTTTGTCAGGTTACGCTCCATCACTTTTGCGTCTAGAAAGAAATCTAAAGTAACCGTAGTGGTAGCATTAGGCTCAAAGAACGGTTGGAGCTTACGCCAAGCGTTGTTGTCCCCAATTTTACCCAGTGACTCACCAGTGACGCTAAAGCCTATATCTAGCGCTTCAAAGTCATCCCACTTGCCCGATTTAATAGCAGGCTCTAACACATCCTTCAGGTAATTAGTGTAGCTTCCAACGTGATTTTGTGCGCTTAACAGGGCATCTTGTTGGCCAATATTGTACTTAGGTAGCTTTATCATGATTGGCTCCCAATTAACGGTGTAGGGCTAAAATGGCGTGATCCATAGATACCCGAGGGTGACGCCCGTTTTTGTTAAATAATGCAATCGCATTGTCGTGCACATCCTTGCTGGCACTATCGAGAGTAACCTCAAAAGCGGCGATTCTTTCATGGACTTCCTGTTGCGCGTTAGGGTACAGGTTTACTGCCTCTTTCAGCACATCAATAAAAGAGATAAGTTTATAGATGGATTGAGTCTCATCAACGGCTTTGGCTGATTGGCATTTATGGCACATGTCGTATTCAGCACAATGTAGTTGTAGCGCCATGGCGTTATTGGTTTCACGCTGGGTGTTTTTTCCACCTGCAATGCTTTGTTGCCCATTGCAATGAATGCCATTGGGATTGGTTTTTGCCCTTTCTTCCTCTTGCTTCTTTTTCCATTCATCATGCGTCAGCATTGTGATACCAAGTTTGGCTGCAACTATCTCTTTTGCTAGCTCTAAACCCGTGTCTTCATCCAATAGCTCCATCACTTGTAGAGCTTGTGAGATGATGATTTTGTTGAGCCTTGGGTCACCATTGGCATAGTGCTTATCAATGGTTTGAAGAAGGTTTTGCAGGAGGCTTTGAGCACCGCCAGCGCCACTCACGGAGTACACTTGGTTACTGGTCATTTCTCGCCAGCGGCTTGATTGAAGTGATATGAAGTATTCGTTGGGTTCAATTGACCATGTATTCATTAGATTAGAGCTGATAGGGCTTATTCCGTCCCAGTCTTTAGGGGCTTCCTTCTGATGACCTCGTTTGAGCAGCAACCGCTCATAGTTTTTAGATTCTTGTTTATCGGCTAACTCTGTGGCGAATTGTTCAATATCTTTGATTAACGCCTTGTCAGCAGCAGGAACAGAGAAGTGGTGGCTCTCGCCATTGCGGTATTTGAACGACACATTGATGTTGCCCTCAGCGTCTTTATCCGAATAAGTCAGCGGCAGTAAAATCCCCTTGAGGGGTAAGTCTGTGTAACACGATAAAATGCAGTAGGCAGCATTCGTTGCGCCTTGACTGGCTTTTGTTTTTGAGCACGGGCGAGTGACTTTACTTACGACGACTCGGCCAAGTGTATTCGTCTCTTTTTTTAGCTCGATAACATGCTGGTTTCGATAGCTGTAAAATAGTTCCTTAAACCATGGCAGGCAAGATGCACGAGTGGGTGAGAGTAGGTTTAACTCTACCGTTAGTTGCTGATTTATTTGGGGCAAATTGAACGAGTTACTTTTCTCACCTTGGTTATTCAGCGTGAATAGTAACTCTGAGCCTTCTTCGCCACCGCCGTAGAGTGCTGAAAGGGTTTCAAGGGTTTTAATAAACTTCACTCCATCCCGTTTATCAACATCGAAGCTCTGGTTGGTAAGTACAGCGTCTACCTCTTTGTTTGCGCGTGGCTTAAAGCTCGATACCTTAACCACTTGTAAGCTTTTATCCCGCTCATCAGTATGAATCGTGATTGGATGAGCGATGCTCTGTACGTCGCCATCGTTTAATGAGGTAAAAAAGCACATAAGGTGATAAGCCGCCCCCATCGCCATGTTAAACGCAGCGGCAGGCTTTACGGATGTGCCCGTTTTACTCTGCCCATGGGTTTTGGTATTGAGAGACGTTTTAATTGAAATGATTTCTTGGTGGTCACCTAAGTCAATAACGACAGGCAACTCGTCAGGCAGGACAAGGTTTTCTTTTTTTGCCGCAATGAGCTGTGGGGCTAGGATGAAAAATAACTCACTCAACCGAGCAACAAGCACCTCTTCTTCAGCGTCAGAGTAACCCTTATTTGGTGTCTTTTCGCCACCAAACCCTCGGTGATGGGTTGCCCATGTGTCAGCGGGTAATCCACACCATGAAAGGGCGGTGCGAAGTGCTGAAGTCATATTAGAGGCTGTGCTTTCTTGGGTGCCCAGTTCATCACCGTGTCTCATCTCCCATAATTTCTTTGATGGACTGTACATTTTTATGCGGTGCCGCAGTTCGCCATCATTCCCTGCATATTTTAAATAGCCAGCTTCAGAAAAGGGGTCAACGTTTACGGCGTCACAAAAGGCAATGAAGGGTTTTAATATCCCGTAGACCTTCGTGACGGTTGGTGCCGACCTGTTATTATCAACATACTGGTTGGCTTTTTTACAAAAGCTCCTTAAAAAAGGGATACGGCTGTCGATTTTGACGTGATTGCTGTCTACGCCAAGGTGTAACAGGTGTGATATATCAAGCTCGGTTGCCTTCCTGCTTGTGCGTGTTTTATAGGGGATGGTAAGATGAAAAGGAATCACATTCTTACAGTTTCTAACGTGCTTAACCGTTTTTGAGTTCTTCGCGAGTGGACTTTTTGCCATGCTAGCACCCCTTGTTAATCTTGTTGTTTTTGCTCTTTGCAACCCGTAACTGCTCATCAAACTTATTCATGAACTTAATGTACTTTTCCGTCGTTGCGGTGCTTTCATGTCCCATTAGCGAAGCTAACTCGTCCATTAGGTACTCATAGGCAACCTGCCGCTCCCTAGACTCACGCCAAAGCCAATGCGTGGCATAAGTTGAGCGAAGGTCATGGATTCGATAGTACCAGTTAGGTTCTATTGCTCGGATGCGCAGTCGCAGCTTGCTAAAATGTGCCTCTAGAGTGTTTACTGTGTATGGGCGCCCTTTATTAGAAAGAAAAAGGTAGTCAGTGGTATCCAGTTCTTCTTTGGAATTAATAAGATCCTTTCGGCGAGTTAGGTTCTTTTGTCGCTGACTGCATTCCTTGAATTGCTCTAATTCCTCATACAGTGCGATAGGGATTTCAATCGTGCGCTGCTTACTGCCCTTGGTATGTGTAATGGTCAATGGCACGACATCTAATCCACTAAAATCCTTATCACCAATATCACTAGCAGGAAAGTGGGTGGCTTCATCAATCCTAAGTCCTGCCTTTTCACATAGTCTCAGTATCAGGGAAGCAGCTTTTGGCAATGTATGAATGTGTTGAGAGAACAGTTCTTTATGCTCCAAAGACATAGGCTTCAATTTTTGATGAGCAGGCGTTTTATCGATTTTTGGGAACTCCTTCATGATGTTTGATGTCTCATAGCCCCGCTTTGCGCCAGACTTAGTATGGGCAAGCATGTCATGCTGGTTGGTGCCGTCTAGGTATGCTTCAAGCTTGGTGAAGTGTGTTACGACGTGTTTATCATCATTTTTGAGGTAACCGTGTCTCTGCATCCACTTATAAAACCCAATAACAGCACCCATATAGCTTCTTGCTGAGTTAAGCGAGTACGCTTCGTCACCAGTTGCCTCCTTTCTAGATCGACAGTTTGCTAAAAGGTGCTTTGAAAATTGCCAAGGCGCGCCTTCTTCTTCATGTTTCGTCAGTGTTTTATAGGTTAGGTACTGAGGTGGTATCACATTCCCATCATCATCTACTTGAGGGTAGTGGGTAGAGTCTAAATATCGAGTAAAGGCCAATAAGCCTTTGGCCATTGATTTGGTGTCTTGAATTTTTCCTTCACCGCTGAGTTTTGACACAAGATAAAGAGATTGTGGATAAACAACACGTCCATCTGGTGCAACGATAATATCGGTCTTCTTTATGCGAGACTGTAATTTGGATGGTGAAAGGTAGGCTGAGTGGGTCACTTCTCCAGAGTCAGTATCGATGACCTGTGAGATTCTCAGTTTAGCTAATGTATCTACCTCTATGGAAAGCAATCGGTAGTCATCATAAACATCATTTTCGTCATGCTTTTCTATCACAAAACAACCCTCAATATGTTACCCACATATTAAAGGTAGATTGTCATAAAAAATTGTCAAGGTTTGTTGTCATAAAAAATTTCTAGGGGTGAATTTCTTTTCGCCCCAGACGCCAAATGCATCGGCGATAGCGTGGTCTTCATCACTCAATAACGAGAAGTTAAGCTCTTGTTTGTCGTTAAACTTAAGCAGTTTAGCAACAGGATCAGGACTTAACCCTAGAACAGTAACCTTGTGGTTGGCAAGTTCAGCTTTACTGTCTCGTAAACCTTGAGCTTGAACTGTACAACCTGGAGTAGACGCTTTTGGGTAAAAATAGACTAATACTGGCCCCTCTTTTAATGCATCCGTTAAAGAGATAGTTTCATCAAATTGGTTTTGTAGAGAAAACTGTGGTGCTAAATCACCAACGGTTAGGGTATTCATGTAAAGTCCTTATTCAATTATTTTATTTTTCACTTGCCTGCATATGATTGATTGAACAATCTAAAGAGAGTTCAGTTGCGAGTTCATGAATACTTTTCTCAAGCTTTATTAGATCAACTTTTTCAGGAACGTTAATCGTGAACAAAATTGTTTGAGTTAAGTTGTCATCATCAGCATGAGAACGCACAGCAGCTAAATCTAAAGAACGATCAGCTAAGAATTCAGTGATACGTTTCATCGTGCCGCGCTGATCTTGGCCATTAACGCTGACTTCAATACGAGAAACAAAATTCTTAGGCGTATGTTTGGAGGTACGCTTCATCACAGTGAGCAACTCAAGCTCAACACTTAAGCCTGGTAGCAAGGTTTCTATCTTAGTGATTGCAGCCCAAGAACCTGAAATCATCATGATGAGTGTGAACTCATTACCGAATAAAGCCATACGGCTATCGACGATGTCACAATCACATTCACTGGCTAAACGGGCTAGGCGACTTACTAAACCAGGGCGATCAGCACCCATAGCAGTAACGACCAGATAGTTGGTCATGGATTTTCCTCACTTTTTCGATATCATAGAGCGTAAACTAGCGAACTAACGCAAAGTTTTTTTGCGGAGCGTAATGCTAACATAACTAGAACTAAACCACATAAGTATGTACGTAATAGGCTATAAACTGCCTGAAAAGTGGTATGTTGAGACACTAATAATTAATAAGTATTGATTTGTAAGGAAATAAAGTTTATTTCTGCATGTATTAAATAAGATATAAATTCTAAAAAAGTGTTTAAATAAGTCGATAATTTTACAGTTTTGTAGAAATGCATTTGAGAGCCCCGTTAATGCTTGTCATTAGTAGTAGGCATAAGTAACATAGCGAATCCTGAAACCTTGGGGAATTTAGATGATAAACGGAAGCATCGTTGCCTTAATCACACCTATGAATAGTGATGGCACAGTAGATTACAGCAGTCTAGAAAGACTAGTAGAATTTCATATTGACCAAGGCACAGATGCGATTGTAGCCGTGGGTACCACTGGAGAGTCAGCGACTCTACCAATGAAAGAGCATGCACAAGTGGTTGCTCAAACCGTTAAATTTGCTGCTGGCAGAATACCTGTTATTGGCGGAAACGGTGCAAATGCAACGGCTGAAGCCATTGAGTTGACCCAATCTATGGCCGACTCAGGTATCGTTGGTATGCTTGGGGTTACGCCATATTACAATAAGCCTTCACCTAAGGGCCTAATTGCTCATTACAAAGCGGTTGCTGCTTGTACTGATATCCCACAAATTCTATATAATGTGCCAGGCAGAACATCAGTTGATATGTTGCCTGAAACGGTAGCTGAATTAGTTTCAGTGAGTAACATTATTGGCGTTAAAGAAGCGACCGGTGATTTGACCCGTGTGGCTAAATTACGTGAACTTTGTGGTAATGACTTTAAGTTATACAGTGGCGATGATGCTACTGCTCGTGACTTTTTATTATTAGGCGGTGACGGCGTAATTTCTGTTGCGAATAATATTGTACCAAAATCATTCAAAGCAATGTGTGACGCTGCATTAGCAGGCGATCATGCACTATCAGAAAGCATTAATTTGCCGATGAAAGCACTGTATGAACATTTGTTCTGTGAAGCTAACCCAATTCCGGTTAAATGGGCTGCACATCAGATGGGTTTAATCAGTCAAGGTCATATTCGTTTACCTTTAACTGAACTTTCTGAGCAGTTTCATGGTCTGTTGTTAGAAGCGATGAAACAAGCCCATATAGAGGTAAACCGATAAATGTTGAAGCAAGTCACCCCAATTTTACTGATTGCTGCCGTTACAGCGTGTAGTACGCCGACAGATCGTCGAGTTGCAAATGGTAGTGAAGATTTTACCAATGCCAAAGAAGTACCACTTCTTACCATTCCAGAAGGATTAACTGAACCGACGTACAGTCGTGAATATGATATCCCTAAAGCTGGTGAAGGCGTAAACAAAGAACTGATTGGTAAACGTTTAGATATCCGTCCTCCATTATTAGTTCTGCCGATGTCTGAAGGTACCCGTGTCGAAGAAGGCACCGATAATATTAAAATTATCGTTGAATCTATCGCAAGCACAAAAGACCTTAAGCAAGAAGTGTTCGAAAATCTTAAAGGCTTCTTAGCTAAGTACGATGTTGCTATCGAAAAAGAAGATTATGAAGCTGGTGTTCTCGAAACGGGTTGGATTGAGAACAAAGACGTTATCGAAACAAGCTGGTTTGGTGATGACAAAGTTTATTTACTTCGTCAACGCTACCGCTACGATGTTGACGTGAGTCCTCATGGCCGTTCAGGTAGCATGAGTATCGATCTTGTAGAACATGAAGAGTCTTATGACGGCGAAGAACAAGAAATCTTTTTAAGCGGTGAAGACCAACGTCGTTACACCATTGATATGCTCAATAACACCATTGCTTATATGAGTGTTAAGCGTGAAAAGCAAATCAAAGCTGACCGTATTGAACAGAGTTTAGGGATTGATGTAGATCTCGTTGCTGAAACTGAAGAAAGAGGCGCTTTCTGGATTGCTGAAGCTGATTATACAAAAACATGGGATCGTTTGCGTATCGTTATGCCTGAGCTAGGTTTTGATATTGTTGATATGAACTCAGCTAAAGGCCTTTATTACATCGTTCTTGAAGAAAGCGGCGGATTCTGGAGCTCGTTATGGGGCGAAGATAAATTACCGTTAGAACGTGGTAACTATCGTGTTGAACTTGTTGAAACAGCAGACAAAGAACAAACAGAAATCTTTATTAAAGATGCTGCCGGTGAGCCGTTAGATAACGAAGTTATTACTGAGCTTTACCGCGTATTAAGCGAAGCGATGAAAGCAGACCGTAAAGTACGATAGGCTATAAAGTAAATAATTATTTGATGTTGCTTTAAAATGCATCAATTTATTACAAAGAGACACATTTATGTGTCTCTTTTTTTTATGCTTAATTTGGCTAAATATACAGTTATTTAGTTTGAATTAATCTACATAAGAGGTGATAACCGCTGATATGTGAACTGTAATTCAGTTTTAATCGTACAAAACTGTGTGTTAATGAAATGTGTATTTTGTAAGTAAAGGTAAAACGCCTTGATACCAGCTTGCTGCTGGGTAAACTAACGTTTGCTTCAATCCTTTTAACATTTTGTATATGAGTTTGACGAACGGAATTCCGATGAAAAAAATAATTATATTACTCGTTGCATTAGGTCTAGCTTGGTTCGGCTACCAATCGACTCTATCTCCTAGTAACACCAAAGAGCGTGTTAAACCTATTCCGAATGTTGTTGTGGCCAAAGTTGCCATGTTACCTGTGCGTGATGAAGTGGAAGCGATTGGTACAAACAAGGCTTTCGAATCTATTACCATTACCCCTAAAGTGACTGAGCAAATTGCGACAATCAATTTTAACGACGGTGAAAAAGTACAGAAGGGCGACTTACTGGTTCAACTTCGTAACCGTGAACAACTCGCCAAAGTGCAAGCTGCAGAAGTCAAAGTGAAAGACCACCTGCGCGAACTTGACCGAATCCGAAGTCTTGTGACCAGTAAAACAGTGGCGGAACTTGAGCGAGATAGGTTACAAACTTTAATCGACACCACTCGCGCAGAACTTGAGCAAGCTAAAGCGGCATTAGAAGACAGAGCCATTCATGCGCCGTTCTCTGGCCGTTTAGGGCTTAAACAAGTCAGTGTCGGTTCGTTAGTGTCACCTGGCACTCAAATCACCACCTTAGATGATGTCAGCAAGATTAAGCTCGACTTTTCAGTACCTGAGCGTTTTATTCAGGAATTACAGTTAGGCAAAAGTGTTGAGTCAAAAGCCATCGCTTTCCCTGATCGTATTTTTAAAGGCGTTGTGACTTCAATTGATAGTCGCGTCAACCCTTCAACGCGCGCAGTGATTGTACGCGCCATCATTGATAACGCCGATGCTGCTTTATTGCCAGGCATGTTAATGAAAGTAAAACTGATTAAACAAAATCGAGAAACTTTATTATTACCAGAATCTGCGATTATCCCAATCCAATCTAAACAGTTCGTATACATAGTTAACGATGAAAATGTGGTAGAGCAAAAGCCAGTAACCCTTGGGATCCGTAATCGTGGCTGGGTAGAAATCATCGACGGCGTGGAGATTGGTACGCCGGTCATTATTCGTGGCTTACTTAAAGTCAGACCGGGCGATGAAGTGAAAACAGAAGCAGCTGAAGCATTTAATTTTGCCAAGGTCGCTGGTTCGGAGAATGCGGCATGATTTTAACTGATATCTCTGTAAAAAGACCGGTATTAGCCTCTGTTATCAGTATTTTGATTATCATTCTTGGTTTAGTGTCTTTTGAAAAATTGCCATTACGAGAATACCCTAATATTGACCCGCCAGTGGTATCGATTGACACCCGCTATCGTGGTGCGAGTGCCTCGGTTGTTGAAAGCCGTATTACCCAACTAATTGAAGATAGGATTAGCGGCGTAGAAGGGATTAAGCATGTTAGCTCCCGTAGCCGTGACGGGCGCTCATCTGTCACATTAGAATTTGATGTTGGCCGTGATATTGAAGCGGCTGCCAATGATGTCCGTGACAGAATCTCAGGTTTACTGGATAACTTACCTGAAGAAGCCGATCCACCAGAGGTTGAAAAAGCCAATGGTGGTGATGAAGTCATCATGTGGTTAAACCTGGTCTCTGATCAAATGACCACATTGCAGCTCACCGATTATGCGCGCCGTTATTTAACTGACCGTTTTTCTGTGGTCGATGGCGTGGCTAATATTCGTTTAGGTGGCGGTAAAGTCTATGCAATGCGGATTTGGATTGACCGACAAGCCTTAGCGTCTCGAAATTTGACCGTAGCAGATGTTGAATCTGCGCTGCGCTCAGAAAATGTAGAATTACCAGCGGGTTCCATTGAATCTAAAGAGCGTCACTTTACTGTCCGTGTGGATAGAAGTTTTAGAACAGAACAAGACTTTGCCAATCTCGTGATTACACAAGGTAATGATGGCTATTTGGTGAGGCTAGGTGATGTTGCTAAGGTGCAAATTGGCTCTGAAGAAGAGCGGATTATGTTCCGTGGTAATACTGAGTCGATGATTGGTTTAGGGGTGTCTAAACAATCTACCTCAAATACCTTAGAAGTGGCACGTGCTGCCAATGCGTTAGTGGATGAAATCAATCCTACATTACCAGCAGGAATGGAGATAAAACGCTCATACGACAGTTCAGTATTTATTGAAGCATCGATTAAAGAAGTTTATCAGACGCTGTTTATTGCAATGATACTGGTGATCATTGTGATTTATTTGTTCTTAGGTAGCGTACGCGCCATGCTGATACCTGCGTTAACCGTTCCTGTATCACTTATGGGCACGTTTATCGTGTTATATACACTTGGGTATACCATTAACCTATTAACCCTTTTGGCGATGATCTTAGCCATTGGTATGGTAGTAGATGATGCGATTGTGATGCTGGAGAATATTCACCGCCGAATTGAGCAAGGCGATTCTCCATTAAAAGCGGCATACCTTGGTGGACGTGAGGTGGCATTCGCTGTTGTTGCAACAACCTTGGTACTTATCGCAGTGTTCATGCCGATTAGTTTCCTTGATGGTGATCTAGGAAAACTATTTAAAGAATTTGCTGTCACCATGAGTGCAGCAGTGATGTTTTCAAGCTTAGTGGCCCTGACACTTAGCCCAATGATGTGTTCTAAGTTACTAAAACCTGCAGGTCAATCATCTTGGTTAGTGCGTAAAGTCGATGCCATGATGGATTTTGTCACTAATATCTACCAGTCCAATCTGCAATCAGCCATTAAACAACCTTATTTTATCGGTTTAATTGTTGTTGCTGCATTTGCTGTCAGTGGTTATTTGCTTAATAAAGTCCCGCAAGAATTTGCACCACAAGAAGATCGCGGTTCGATGTTCTTAGTGGTTAATGGCCCACAAGGTGCAAGCTTTGAATATATTGAAAAGTATATGGATGAAATCGAAGGTCGCTTAATGCCTTTAGTTGAATCTGGAGATATCAAGCGTTTGTTAATTCGCGCACCACGTGGTTTTGGATCTGGTGCTGACTTCTCTAATGGTATGGCCATTATCGTACTTGAAGATTGGGCTGAGCGTCGCCCAGCGAATGAAATCATTACCGACATCCGTTCGCGTATATCTGACTTAGCTGGTGTAAGAGCTTTCCCGATCATGCGTCAAGCCTTTGGTCGAGGTGTGGGTAAACCTGTGCAGTTTGTATTAGGGGGTCCAAGTTACGAAGAACTCGCAATGTGGCGTGACATCATGATTGAAAAAGCAGGTGAGAACGAAATGCTTGCGGGTCTTGATCATGATTACAAAGAAACTAAGCCGCAGTTGAGAGTTGCAATTGATAAAGATCGCGCAGCAGATTTAGGTGTATCAATTTCGCATATTGGTCGCACGTTAGAGTCGATGTTAGGTTCTAGATTAGTCACTACCTTCATGCGCGATGGTGAAGAATACGATGTGATTATTGAAGGTAATCGTGAAAATCAAAACACTGCAACGGATCTTGAAAATATTTATGTTCGTTCAGACCGAAGCGGTGAGTTAGTTCCTTTATCAAATTTAGTGACAGTAGAAGAGTACGCTGATGCCAGTTCACTTAACCGCTATAACCGAATGCGGGCTATTACCATTGAGGCTAACTTAGCCGATGGCTATAGTTTGGGTGAAGCATTAGATTATATGAATGATATTGCGGATACTTATTTACCTGCTGAAGCTGTTATCAGTTACAAAGGCCAGTCTTTAGATTATCAAAGTTCTGGTAGTTCAATGTACTTTGTCTTTGTGTTGGCTTTAGGGATTGTGTTCTTGGTGTTGGCTGCGCAATTTGAAAGTTATGTGCATCCAATGGTGATTATGTTAACGGTTCCGCTAGCCACTTTAGGCGCGTTAATTGGCCTGTGGTTTACTGATCAAAGTATCAATATCTACAGCCAAATCGGAATTATCATGCTGGTGGGGCTTGCGGCTAAAAACGGTATTTTAATCGTTGAGTTTGCCAACCAATTACGTGATAAAGGGATTGCGTTTGATGATGCGGTAATACAAGCATCATCCCAGCGATTACGTCCTATCTTGATGACAGGTATTACGACAGCAGCTGGCGCAATACCCTTAGTTATGTCGAGCGGAGCAGGTGCTGAAACTCGCTTTGTTATTGGCGTGGTGGTACTGTCAGGCATATTGTTAGCCACGTTCTTTACACTACTTGTGATACCTGTGGCGTATAGCATATTCGCCCGTAATAGCAGCTCACCAGATGCGATCACAAAACAGCTTGAACAAGAACTTTCAAATGATTAATTAAGCTAAATTAAAACTGAAGAGCTAATTAGCAAACTTAAAAGCCAGTTATTCGTAACTGGTTTTTTATTGTTTTATATTTATGACTATTAAGCATAAATGAATATCTCATTGTTTATAAATCCCATGTGATATGTTCCGATAGTTAACGTTAGTCGTAAAATAATGACTAAGCTCAAAATCAATGGATAATAGCTATATGCTGTCACAATTAAGTACCAAGTAGAGCGCAGATGAAAAAGACCGACAAAAAATTAGATAATCAAATTAGAGATACGCTGACAGATGTGTGCGAGGTATTACTCGAGCAATGTTCAGGGTTTGAATGGTTAACCCATACTGTTAATTTCAATGCTTTCCCTGCGTCGTTAAAAGTGGTGTGTATTTTTGAAAATGATCCGCAGCTCACTCAATTAGCGTTGAGCAAAGAAGATGCTTTTATTCAAAACTTAATCATCCATAAATTATTGCAACAGGGCATTAAAGTACAAGCCAAACAAATCGTGTTTGATAGTGAAACACGATGTGAGGCGCAGAATAACGGTAATTGGGCACAGCGCTTGAAGTGAGGTTTGGTATTTGACCAACTAAATAATAAAAAGATGACTTAAGTTATGTTGGCAGTTGCGCTATCGTCACTTGAATTAGAGGCATAAAAAAGGGAAAGCAGATGCTTTCCCTTTGGCTTTAATAGACTAAAACGTTACGCTGCTTGTATTTGTTTCGCAACAGCAGCCGTTTTTGCTTCTAGTTCTTCTGAGTCGAAATCATCAACGTTAATTGATTTCAAACGCCCAACTTCAGCTCTTTCGAGTAATGCAACTTCAGCATCGCTTAACACGCCAAGTGCTTTACCTTCTGCAGCAATTTTATCTAACCACATGAATGGTAGACGTTTACCTGCTGCTTTACATACCTTGTCATACAATGGCTCTGAAGCCAGAATATCCAGTAAGGTTTGTTCTTGAATACCCACTACGTTGTGCTCTGAAGGCGTCCAGAATTGGCCTTGACCTAAGCGGTCTCGGCTGGCACACGGAGTTTGCATAATCTTTGATACTTTATGGTCCAGTACATCACTAGGACGCTTAAGAGGGCGACCAAACGGGAAGATAACAGCACGTAGTGCAAAACCTAGTCCCATAGGGAAGTTATCTAATAAGTCATCTAATGACGTTTGTAACTTATAAAGTGAATCTTCAACCGCCCATTGTACTAATGGTAAGTCTTCAGTTAAACGACCTTCGTCTTCGTAACGTTTAAGCGTTGCTGATGCTAGGTATAGCTGACTTAATAAATCACCTAAACGTGCTGAAATACGTTCTTTACGTTTTAAGTTGCCGCCTAAAGTGGCCATTGCCAAGTCAGACAATAAGGCTAAGTTAGCACTGAAACGGTTCATTTGCTGATAGTAACGTTTTGTTTTATCGCTATATGGTGATTTAGAGAAATGACTTGATGTCACACCCATCCAGAAGCTTCTAACAAAGTTAGACATGGCAAATCCGATATGACCGAAAATGGCACTATCAAAGTTACTTAGTCCTTTGCCTGATGTGGTATCAAAAGCGGATTCCATTTCAGCAAGTACATATGGATGACAACGAATCGCACCTTGACCGTAAATGATCATCGAGCGGGTAAGAATGTTTGCACCTTCAACAGTAATTGCAATTGGCGCTGCTTGGTAGCCGCGACCTAAATAGTTATTCGGGCCAAGACAAACACCTTTACCACCGTGGATATCCATCGCATCGATAACACACTTTTGCATTCTGTCGGTAAGATGGTATTTAACGATGGCAGAAATAACCGATGGCTTTTCACCTAAACCAATCCCTACAGTCGTAAGAGAGCTTACAGCGTCCATAAGGTAAGCATTACCACCGATACGT
This sequence comes from Shewanella sp. 2_MG-2023, assembly GCF_030548905.1. Lineage (NCBI taxonomy): Bacteria > Pseudomonadati > Pseudomonadota > Gammaproteobacteria > Alteromonadales > Shewanellaceae > Shewanella > Shewanella sp. 2_MG-2023. The sequence goes on along the minus strand of NZ_JAUOSO010000021.1, from coordinate 45,498 downwards.
GCCATTGGCTCTTCGATGCCTTCTAACTTACCAATAGGAAGCTTAAACTGACGACGAATACGTGCATAAGCACCCGTTGCGAGAGCTGCAGTTTTAATGCCGCCAGCCGAATTTGAAGGTAGAGTAATACCTCGACCAACCGATAAACATTCAACCAGCATACGCCAGCCTTGACCTGCCATTTCTGGGCCACCGATGATGAAGCTTAATGGTACAAAGACTTCGTTACCGCGAGTTGGGCCATTTTGGAACATACAATTCAGTGGGAAGTGACGGCGACCTGTTTCAACACCTGGAATATCCGTTGGGATAAGCGCACAAGTAATGCCTAGATCTTCAGTATCACCTAATAAACCATCTGGATCGCGTAGTTTAAATGCTAAACCTAATACAGTAGCAACAGGGGCTAGGGTGATGTAGCGTTTGTTCCATGTTAGTTTCATACCTAACACTTCTTCGCCTTCAAATTCCCCTTTACATACCACACCAAAATCTGGAATGGCGCCTGCATCACTACCAGCTTCTGGGCTAGTTAATGCAAAACAAGGTACTTCTAAACCTTTTGCAAGGCGAGGTAAGTAGTGGTCTTGTTGCTCTGGCGTTCCGTAGTGCTGCAATAATTCACCAGGGCCTAACGAGTTTGGTACACCTACTGTTGAAGCAAGTTCACTACTTAAACCAGCAAGTTTTTGTAATACACGTGATTGAGCGTATGCAGAATATTCAAGACCACCGTATTTTTTCTTGATGATCATGGCAAAGAAACCTTCGTCTTTCAGGTATTGCCATACTTCTTGGGGTAAGTCAGCTAACTCATGAGAAACTTGATGCTGGTTAACCATTTTACACACAGTTTCAACAGGGCCGTCTAGGAAGGCTTGTTCTTCTGCAGTTAAACGCCCTTTAGGGTAATTGTGCAATTTATTCCAGTTTGGGTTACCGGCAAATAAATCAGCTTCCCACCATGTGGTTCCAGCTTCGATTGCTTCTTTTTCTGTTGAAGACATTTCAGGCATGATGCCCTGATAGACTTTAAGCAATGGACGTGAAATGAAGTTTTGGCGAAATGATTTTACGTTTAGCGGTAGTGCTAAGACTAAAAAAACAATCCATGCCACGATACCAACAATATCTAATACGCTGCCAATCAGCATGACGACTGCAGCGGCGATGGTAGCCGTGAGTAGCGATACTCGCATATAAGTGGCTGCGCCGAGCACTGCGATCATGGCGATGATCCAAGTCAGGGTAGTCAATGTCTTTCTCCTTAAAGCATTCAAAAATTGAGCACTTACAAATTAATGATCCTATTCACAGAAGTGACTTGTGGTCAGACCTCTATCACATAAAATTAAACCTTACTGCACTCGATTACAAGTTTTTTCAAACAATTGTTTAAAATATTTTCTACAATAAAAATATCCCAAAAATGTTTTGCACTAGGTACAATAGTTATTAGATAAAATTATGACTTATAAAACTTTTTAAGGCGTTTCCCCATGTGTGAGTTATTAGCGATGAGCGCTAACGTTCCAACTGATATTGTGTTTAGTTTCACAGGTTTAGCTGAAAGAGGCGGTGTCACTGGTCCTCATGTCGATGGCTGGGGAATTACTTTCTATGAAGGCAAGGGTAGCCGTACTTTTAAAGATGCTTGTCCAAGCAGTGAATCACATATTGCCAAATTGATTAAATCTTACCCTATCAAAAGTGAGATAGTGGTTAGCCATATTCGTCAGGCTAATCGTGGTTGTGTGTCACTTGAAAATACCCATCCTTTTACCCGTGAATTATGGGGTAAGTATTGGACATATGCTCACAATGGTCAGTTATCTGTTTATCAAGAAAAGTTTGTTGTTAATCGTTTTCAACCAGTTGGCGATACAGACAGTGAATTAGCATTTTGTTGGATTATGGAACAAGTGTTAGTTGAATTTGGCCCTAAGCAACCTGAAGATATGAATCAAGTGTTTACATTTATAGCTGGGTTAGCCGACGAAGTAAGAGCCCTTGGTGTGTTTAATATGATTTTGAGTGATGGGATCGATTTAATGACCTATTGCAGTAATAACTTATGTTACATCACCCGCCGTGCACCTTTTGGCAAAGCAAAGTTAATTGATACCGATGTGGTTATTGATTTTGATAAAGAAACCACACCGAACGATGTGGTCACTGTGATTGCGACTAGACCACTAACTAAAGATGAAGAGTGGCATATTTTAAAACCGGGTGAATGGAAGCTATTCAGACAAGGTGAGCTTCAGGCCTGCAACTAATTGTAGATATTATCTTGAACTCTTTGTGATAATAAAAAGTGACAGTCGATAATCGACTGTCACTTTTTTTTGGTTAAAACTTAATTACTTGGACATTGAGCAAATGTAGATTTAAATCTGCAAATTTTAGTACGAGAACGTCTGAAAAAACCTTACTATTATATGGGGTGTTTCAAACACCTGCTTTATAGTCTATTTAGTAAAAGGTACAAGTGTTTCGTTTTCTATAGGCTCTAAAAATTGATAATTATCTATTTGTATATCGAGCTGTTTACTGCCTTTTGAGAAATGGCTTAACCTTATTGGTAAGTAGCCTAAATCAGGTGCCATCCAAAAAAATGTCTGACGTTTTTTGCTGGTTCTGACGACTTCAATTTTAATGGTGTCGTATGAGCCACTTTCAAGTGTCATTAATTCTTTACCAACAATCTTAAATTCGTAATCATCTAACTCTTTTTCTTTGACCATGGTGTAGTGCAATTTTTCTGGAGGATTGTACATATCCATCCTAAATTGCAGTTGCACCATTAATGGATCGAGAATGTTGTTTTCGAATGTTAATTTTTCGCGCTCGTCTTTATATATAGTATGAATAACACCTTGCCCTTCAGCGAATACCGTTTGTTCACTATAGTCGCTACCGGTTCCTGAGCGTTTGCTCATGTAGCGGATAGGTTTTAATTTACCCTCTACTAATTGAAACTCGCTGCTAATATTACGCACATCAGACAACATTAATAAACTGACATCGCTATCGAAACGATATTGATAGTAACCATTATCTGAGGCCGGCAGTTGATAACGAGCCTTGCCTAAATGAATACTGCCATAGTAAACATTATACTCAGCATTGTGAGCAGCAAGGGGCTTGAGGTAGTTAGATGAATGTTCTATTTCTGTGTCTGTGGCAATATTCTGTGTGTGTTTATCTGATTGTTGTGCTGTGGTGACAGGGGATGTTTCGGCATTAACGGGTGAAAAAGGCTGCAGCAATAGGGCTGCCATTACTACTGCAGTTAATGAAGTGTTATTTGTCGTAGTAATATTCGAAAAATCGGATAATAATTTAACCAAAGCAGTACCTACGTAAGAGAGTTAAAAAGGTAACGATAAAACCAATGTCGCCATATCGGGTTTCCATTCAAATTTTGACAGTGAAATTTTGCCTTTGTTCACTTCAATTCCTTCTGATCTTAGTCGCTCTTGTTGGTTTTGGAAATTAATCGTGTTGAGTTTAAAAGATATTTTACCTTGGCTATTGATAACTCTATGCCAAGCTAAGTTTAAATGTGGTGGTGCTTCTTGTAGTGCTCGAGATACATAGCGAGCACGCCCAGGAAGTCCTGCTAAATCTGCAACTTTGCCATAGGCAAGTACATTTCCTTCAGGGATCATGTTGACGATAAACCAGATTTTTTGTTTTGGCGAAAGCGGATTCATTCAATAATCATCACAGCAAAAACAACAGCATAATCTATCAGTTGCTTGATAGGAATCTTTGCAAAGTTAAAGTGACGTTTTATTTGAACAGAGCATTTAAATCACGGCTAAATAGATACACAAAAAGTGTGACAATGCGCCAGCGAGTACAAACAAATGCCATATAGCGTGGTTATACGGAATGCGCTTATTAATGTAGAAAATGACACCTATGCTGTAAAAGGCTCCGCCTGCTAATAGCAGATTAAAACCTAAATCTGTCATACCTTTGATGAGATCATTCATAACCGTAACGCATAACCAGCCCATAACGAGATATAGGATGACACTAAAGGCTTTGAAGCGGCCGATAAAAAGTGTTTTGAATATGATGCCACCCAGTGCAAGTATCCAAATAGCAGCCAAAACAATATTTGCTTGTTCCCCGTCTAAGCTAATCAGCATAAGGGGAGTGTAAGTGCCGGCAATTAATGTATAAATGGCACAATGATCGGCCATTTTAAAACGTTTTCGCCAAAGTTGTGATTTGCTTGAATGATATAAAGTTGATGCTAGAAATAGTAAAACGATACTGAGACCGTAAATTCCGATGCCAAACATCTCAGTGGTATTTAAATGTGTCGATCCTTTAACTAACATTGCCACCATGGCGACGAGGCCTGCTAACACTCCTATTCCATGGGTGACACTGTTTGCTAGCTCTTCAGTCGCACAATAGTCAGACTGAGAACATGAGTTAGTTTCAATTTTGGGAGCTACATTTAACTCAAGAGACATCTTGGTATACAACTTAATAAACTAATTGGAAAATTAGAGTAACAGCTTAAATTGTAAAACACTAGATTTTTAGCGTACATGTGTAAGCTAAATTTAAAAGTGTATTATTTCAGTTTGTTAACAAAGTATTATGTGTTTTATGGTCTTCTCGATGCTTTATTGAACTAATTTAAAGATTGAGTATCAGATAATATTCAGCGATTAAAACAGTAGTGAATACTTGTAGTGAATGCCTGTAGCATTAGCCTTTAGAGACAGCAGCTGTAAGCAGAGTTTAGGTTGACCAAGACTAGACAATCAAACCAATGCTTTATTCATCGCTTGATAAATCGTGTTAACACGGACATTTTTTAACACTAACTTTTTTACACTATATGCGATAAAGCGTTATAGCGTTTTATAATCACCAAGGCGATAGGATGCGCTAAATGACCCACAAGCATGAACCTAAGCTTTTAACAAAAGAGCTATCTACTTCGTCGTTAGCTGCTGTAAAGGATAGTGCTTCCTCAAAACAAGACTCGGCCCATGCAAATTTTAATGATGCGATTAACCTAAGCGAATCTACAAATTTCAATCAATCTTGTTCAGAAGATATTCAAAGTCATATTATTGCTAGCGATGCCGTTTCTCAATTTGTAAATGATAGTGATAATATTGAGCTTTCTGAATTAAACTTGCCCATAGCCATAACAAGCCAAAACCACAACGAATCATTAAATTTTGATGAGCCTTTTCAACTTGATGAATCTTTTAAATTAGATAGCAAAATTACTCGATCAAATTATTCATCCGCAAAAGATATTGGTACCGTTTCTAAATTTAAAACGATAAGGAAATCGTTAACTCTAACCGTGTTTATGGTAGCAATTACTCATATTTTAGCTTTTTTCATATTGCTAGTTCTTGCTGAACAGACAGTCAACATTTTCGTAGAAATCGCCACCTCGAAACAAGAAAATCAAACAGAAACGAAAGAGATCAATGCTTATTTCATTACTGCTGAACAGTTAGACGGCCTAATCAATCAAGATACGTCAGCCTCAGACGTGAATGAAACCCAAATTGATCACACAGCTACTGAACCACAAGATAACGCCATTACAATACAAGATGCAGTCAAAGAGGAAGTCATAGAGGAACGAGTTGATGATGCAACAAGTGTAGAAACTAAAATCAATACTGTTAATTTACCTGAAATGAATTCATCTGATAACCAATTAATTGAAGTTAAAGAAATTTATGAAATCAATACGATAATTGAAACCAAAGAAGATTTTAATTGGGCAAATATAGACAGCATGTATTTACAGCAAGAAAAGGATGATGATGTAAGCTCCCATTTGTTTAAAGACATAAAATTAAATCAACACTTATTTACAGGGACAAATACAGTTAAGCATCAAGTATTGAAAAACTTAAATCAGCAAGCGCTTAATACTTTAATTTCACAGCAAGCTCATTTAGCGACCTCAAAGAGTGGGGCAAGTTTAAGCGAGCTCACGCCTGAGATGTTTGATATTGAAATTATTGAGATTGAAGACAAGCGACAAGCAACCACACTTGACCATAGATTAGACCCCAATAGAATTATGAAACATGGGGAGACATGTTATCGTATTGTGCCATTACCTACGCAAATTAATCCTCATGCAGAAGGTCTAGGTTTTGCTGAGCCCTGTGATAGTGCAAAAATGAAGAAAGCCTTGAGCAAGGCAATTCAAAATAGATTATCTAAAGTGCAATTACCTTAATCATTTGCTGACTATTTATCCATTTTTGAAACCAATCATTGTATTTGCTCTTAATAATAATTCACTTAATATATTAATTTGATTATTTATAATATTTATTACTGTTTAACATCAGAGGCTTGTCGTATGAATTAATTTGATTGATTCTTGTGTTAGTCTGACTTTATTTCACTTGTATTTTATTTCATTAGCTGAGTATACTGCTTGCATCTTGTCGGAGTGCCTTATGGCTGAGACCGTTTATTCGGGATCCGTTGAACCTGATCAGGTTAAAACCTGCGAAGGAAACAAGCAGTTAATTTGCTATTTCTTCTTATTGTTTATGTTCAATTTAATTCAACAAACGTTGAAATTGATGTTGAAACATACAGTGTGATTTTGATTGTTCTTTACCTTTAGAATGACCAAAAATACAAAAAAAGTATCCAAAATTTATGGATGTTTTTTAAACATGAAATGCAAATTACAGAGTTATGTATAACTCGCTCGTCATCAACACACCTCTCCAGACAAGCAACTCTATTTCATTAATTTTGAGGTTGCTAATGTCAAATCGTCGTCAAACCCGTGAACAAGCCCAGGCTTTCATTGATACGTTAAAGCCGCTACAACACCCTAATTCCGAGAAAATTTATTTAAGCGGATCCCGTGAAGATTTATTAGTCGGTATGCGCCAAATTCATCAGACAGACACCTTTTTAGGTGGCAGCGACGATGCTCCAGTTACAGAGAAAAACCCGCCAATCAAAGTGTATGATTGTGCAGGTGCTTATTCAGATCCCGATGCTGAAATTAACGTTCGATTAGGTTTAAACAAATTTCGCGAAAGTTGGATTGATGAACGTAAAGATACCGAGCAACTTGCAGGTGTGAGTTCTGATTTTACTCAGCAACGATTAGCGGATGATGGCTTGGATCATTTACGTTTTGAAGCGTTAGTTCCCCCAAGGCGTGCTAAAACGGGTAGGTGTGTTACTCAAATGCACTATGCTCGCCAAGGTATTATCACACCAGAAATGGAATACATTGCCATTCGTGAAAATATGGCGCGTGAGCAAGTCAGCGATGAAATCCTTACGCAAAAAGCACCAGGTGAAGCCTTTGGCGCAGTGATTGGACAACCAATTACAGCTGAGTTTGTTCGTGATGAAGTGGCTCGTGGTCGTGCAATTATTCCATTAAATATCAACCACCCAGAAGCTGAACCCATGATCATAGGGCGTAACTTTTTAGTAAAAGTAAACGCGAATATTGGTAATTCTGCGGTGACGTCATCAATCGAAGAAGAAGTCGAGAAATTAGTCTGGTCTACCCGCTGGGGCGCTGATACGGTTATGGATTTATCAACTGGCCGTTATATTCATGAAACGCGAGAGTGGATCATCCGAAATTCACCAGTACCCATTGGCACGGTGCCGATTTATCAAGCGTTAGAAAAAGTGAACGGTGTTGCTGAAGATCTTACATGGGAGGTATTTCGCGATACCTTGATTGAACAAGCAGAGCAGGGCGTTGATTACTTTACTATTCATGCTGGTGTGTTATTGCGTTATGTGCCGATGACCGCCAAGCGGTTAACAGGTATCGTTTCCCGTGGTGGTTCAATCATGGCGAAGTGGTGCTTAAGCCATCATAAAGAAAGTTTTTTATATGAACATATCAATGAGATCTGTGAAATCTGCGCCGCTTATGATGTGTCTTTATCTTTAGGTGATGGCATGCGCCCTGGCAGTATTGCCGACGCGAATGATGAAGCACAATTTGCAGAACTCGAAACCTTAGGTGAATTAGTAAAAGTGGCTTGGGAATATGATGTGCAAACCATCATTGAAGGTCCTGGTCATGTGCCAATGCAATTGATTAAAGTGAATATGGAAAAGCAACTCGCCCATTGCGATGAAGCGCCATTTTATACGTTAGGCCCACAAACGACGGATATCGCTCCTGGTTACGATCATTTTACCTCAGGCATTGGCGCTGCAATGATGGCTTGGTATGGCGTTGCTATGTTGTGTTATGTCACACCAAAAGAGCACCTAGGTTTACCCAACAAAGAAGATGTTAAACAAGGTTTAATTGCTTATAAAATTGCAGCTCACGCAGCAGATGTCGCCAAGGGTCATCCTGGCGCTCAAATACGTGATAATGCATTGTCAAAAGCCCGTTTTGAATTCCGCTGGGAAGATCAATACAACTTAGGTTTAGACCCTGATACAGCCCGCGCTTATCATGATGAATCTTTACCACAAGAATCTGCCAAAGTCGCCCATTTCTGTTCTATGTGTGGTCCAAAATTTTGCTCAATGAAAATCACACAAGAAGTCAGAGAGTATGCAGCAAAGCAAGAAAAACAAGCACAAAGTGCAGGAACAGAGCAGCTAGTATCGGTTGTGGATGCCAGCAAATTTAAAGCGAAACAAGTTTCAGATGCTAATGCTGAAAAACAAGTCGTTGACGTTAATGCGGCGATGGCGAAGAAGTCTGCAGAATTCAAAGCCACAGGTTCAGCACTATACCACGCCGTATCTGACAAACCGCTTGTCACCCCAAAGGCTGAGCTTGAAGAGCTTGAGGGGTAAGCATGCACAGGCCATACGACCTTAAAAAAGTGCAAGCTAAGCCCGTGCAAGCTGGGCAATTGCAAACTAAGCCTATCGTCTGGACCATAGCAGGTTCAGACAGTGGCGGCGGCGCGGGTATTCAAACTGACTTAGCAACCATAAATGATTTAGGTTGTTTTGGTTGCAGTGTCATTACCACAATTACTGCGCAAAACTCAGTTGCAGTTAATTTAGTCGAACCCGTTTCAGAGGCGATGCTAGAAGCACAATTGACGGCGCTCTATGACGATTTACAACCTGCAGCAATCAAAATTGGATTGATTGCTAATCAGCAGCAATTAAATGCAATTGCTTGCTGGCTAAATGCTTTTAGACAGCGAAATATCGCAAATCAGACTGTGCCGGTGATTGTTGATCCTGTCATGGTGGCCAGCTGTGGTGATGGTTTAAATCAAACTGACGAATTAGATTTTAGCCCTTTTAAAGGGCTGATGACGTTAGTGACACCTAATGCTGCAGAGTTATTTAGGCTAGAAGGTTTAGCCAACATAGCCAATCCCCAATCTAAAGTCGGTTTTCATCAAGCTGCAACAGCGTTAAATCAACTCTTACGTTGCAATGTGCTTGCAAAAGGTGGTGATGCCGAACCATGGCAAGGGGAAACTGCTAGTGATCTATTTGTATGTCAGCAGGTTAATGGCGTCAGTGAATCACATCAATACCAACAGTTTTGGTTAACTTCTCAACGAATCGATACTGATAATAATCATGGCAGTGGTTGTACTTTATCAAGTGCTATTGCCTGTTTTATGGCATATGGTTATGTGCTGCATGATGCGATTGTGATGGCCAAAGCTTATGTGTCAAAAGGCTTAATGAACAGCGTGCAATATGGCCAAGGTACGGGCCCAGTTGCTAAAACAGGCTGGCCTGAAGATATTAGTTTATACCCATCTATCAGCCTTTATTATGATCACCAGCCCTGTGATTTATTTACTTCAACCACGCAAAGTGGTTGCTATGACAATGGTTTTCCCCTGTTATCACAAGAGATTGGAATTTACCCTGTCGTAAATGATGTCGTGATGCTCGAAGCGCTGCTTAAGGCTAACTGCACCACAGCTCAATTACGTATTAAGCAGTCAGACAATTTACTACTTAAGGATATTGAGCAACAAATTCAACAAGCAATAACGTTAGGGCGAGACTATAACGCGCAAGTGTTTATTAATGACCATTGGCAATTAGCGCTAAAGCATGGTGCTTTTGGAATTCATTTAGGCCAAGAGGATGTTGAATTGGCTAACCTGGACTCGATAAAAGAGGCTGGTATTGCGCTGGGTTTATCAAGTCACAGCATCTTTGAAATCTTATTAGCTCATCAATTAAAACCGTCTTATATCGCACTCGGGCATATTTTTCCTACCACTACCAAAGTGATGCCATCAGCACCGCAAGGACTGGCTAAGTTAGCGCGTTATGCTGCTTTGCTTAAACCTGTTTGTCCAACGGTAGCAATAGGTGGGATTGATAAACATGTGCTCGATGCTGTTAAAGCAACAACAGTGCGCAGTGTTGCTGTAGTAAGGGCGATTACTGAAGCTAACTACCCTGAAACGGCATTTAAACAACTGTCGCATCAGTGGTTCAGTGACAGTACTGGTATTAGTACTAAAAGTCAGTATGAAAAAGAGCCTAACGACAGTAAATATACGATCAAAGGGAACAGTGATGATGAGTAAACTAACGGATAAACAATATATCCGTTATTCAAGTCATGTGTTGTTGCCTGAAATTGGTGAACTTGGTCAGCTTAAGTTATTACAAAGTTCAGTGTTAATTATTGGTGTTGGCGGGCTGGGTCATGCCGTGGCTCAGCAACTGGCTGCGGCAGGCGTTAAACATATTACTTTAATGGACGATGACACTGTTGAGCTTTCAAACTTGCCAAGGCAGCTGCTGTTTAACGAGCAAGACATTGGTCAGCTTAAAGTTAACATTGTAAGGCAGAAACTGAGTACTGCTTATAGCGATTGTAAAATCACAGCCGTCTGTAAACGCTTCACAGCTGAAGACTTTTATTCAGTTGATTCAGTCAATTCTGTGGACTTAGTATTTGACTGTACAGATAACTTTGCTTCGCGATTATTGATTAATCAGGCGGTGGTAAATGCAAAAGGCGTGTTGATCAGTGCTGCGATAAGTGGGGCAAACGGTCAGTTATTCTGTATTGATCATAGCAAGCAGAGCAATTTTCACGGTTCAGGATGTTATCAGTGTCTTTATCCCGATGACTCCAATGTCAGCCAATCGTGTGCCCAAGCAGGCGTATTAACATCAGCCTTATTATCCATGGCATCGATGCAATCGTTATTAGGACTTAATTGGCTAACAAGTGATGTAAGCCAACGTGATCGATTAAAAGGGCAGTTGCACTTATTTAACGCCCATAACTTACAGTGGCGAAAAGTCACAATGTCACAAGACCCAGATTGTTGTATTTGTAGTTCGAGTTGCATTTAGGACAAGTTATTAGTGTAGGAATTGACATGATTACAATTGAATTTAATGGACTAGCTCAAGAGCTAGGTTACAACTCAAGTTTATTACAATTAATAGAGTTGAAAAATCTGAACCCAAAGTCGTTAGCACTTGTGCTTAATGACCAAGTGGTACCGAGGAGTCGCTGGGCGCAGATTGAGTGCCAACATAGTGACAAAATTGATGTTTTCTCAGCTGTAGCAGGTGGTTAACATGCTATCTATTGCCGATCACCAATTTGATTCAAGATTATTTACGGGCACAGGAAAGTTCTCCGACGCTAAGACCATGTTAGCGGCTATTGAAGCCTCTCAGTCGCAATTAGTTACATTAGCGATGAAACGTATCGATCACAATAAAGATTTTGATGACTTACTGACACCATTGCAGCAAATGGGCGTAAAGCTTTTACCAAATACAGCAGGCGCTCGAAATGCTAAAGAAGCCGTATTTGCTGCTGAACTTGCCAGTGAAATGTTAGCGACAAAATGGATTAAATTAGAAATCCATCCTGATCCTAAGTATCTGATGCCAGATGCGATTGAAACATTAAAAGCGGCTGAAATACTCTGTGCAAAAGGGTTTACGGTTTTACCCTATGTACATGCTGATCCAGTGTTATGTTACCGGCTTGAAGAGGCAGGCTGCGCGGCTGTTATGCCACTCGGTAGCCCAATTGGCAGTAATCAAGGGTTAGCCACAGAACCCTTTTTAGAAATTATTATTGAGCAAGCTAACATTCCAGTAGTAATTGATGCAGGGATTGGCGCGCCATCTCAAGCTTGCAGAGCAATGGAAATGGGCGCAGATGCAGTATTGGTTAATACTGCAATAGCCAGTAGCGCCGATCCGGTGCTGATGGCTAAATGCTTTAATCAAGCTGTTAACACTGGTAGACAAGCTTATCTTGCAGGGTTGGGCAATGTGGAAAAACAAGCAAAACACACCAGTCCATTGACAAATTTTCTGAATTTATGATTAAAGGTTTACCTTACTAATGAGTTTTCTTGAACAGTTTAAGCGGTTAAACCTCGATGACTTATCAATGCGCTTATATAGCACGACGGCAGATGATGTTAAGCGTGCACTCAATCACCCACAAGGTAGCATTGACAGTTTAATGGCATTGTTATCACCAGCTGCTAAACCATACATAGAGCAAATGGCACAACAAGCTTACCAGTTAACAAGACAGCGTTTTGGGGCAAATATCGGGCTATATTTGCCTTTATATTTGTCAAACCTTTGTGCAAATGAATGCGATTATTGCGGCTTTTCTATGAGCAATAAACTCAAGCGCAAAACCTTGTCTGACAATGAATTGCTGGCTGAAATGAAGATCATTAAGCAGCGAGGGTTTGATTCAATATTGTTAGTATCAGGGGAGCATGAAACCAAAGTTGGCATTGACTACTTTAAGCATGTATTGCCCATCGTGAAGCAAGCATTTAGTTATGTAGCGATAGAGGTCCAGCCGTTAACTCAACCTGAATATCAAGAGCTTGTTGAGTTAGGGCTTGATGCCGTGATGGTATATCAAGAAACCTACCAGCCGCATACCTATAGCAAGCATCATACTCGCGGTAAAAAGAAAGACTTTGCTTATCGGCTTGAAACTCCAGATAGAGTGGCTGCAGCTGGCGTTGATAAAATCGGTTTAGGCGTGTTGCTAGGACTGGATGATTGGCGACTTGATGCCTTAGTGATGGGTCATCACTTAGCTTATTTACAAAACCAATATTGGCGCACTCGCTACAGTATTTCATTGCCTAGATTAAGACCTTGTACTGGCGGCGTTTCGCCAAAAGTGGAACTGACTGATGAAGGATTAGTACAGATGATCTGCGCATTTAGATTATTTAATGCACAGCTTGAAATTAGCCTGTCGACTCGTGAAACACCTGAGTTTAGAGACAATTTACTGCCGCTTGGAGTAACAAATATTAGTGCAGGCAGCTCTACTGAGCCTGGTGGTTATCAAAACCCACATACTCAACTGGATCAATTTGAAATCAGTGACGACCGTAGCGTTGAGCAAGTGATTGAAAAAATGCAGATTAAAGGATTAAATCCAGTTTGGAAAGATTGGGAGCGGGCTTGGCATTAATTTAACTTTTACGTTCATCATTGTAGTACTGTACAAACTTGTAATCATGGATGATAATTAACCAATTAGTGAGTTAAGTCTAACGTGAGTGTTGTAAATAAATTTATTGTATACACGGTTAGATTTGGGTTTAAAAAGGAATGATCAAATGCAAATACCTTCTGCAATGACTTCAGGAATACAAGGTTTACAGAGTGGCCAAAATGATTTGGCACAAGCAACGACAGCTGTCGCGGCGCCTGAGCCCACTACAACGACTCCAGTTAAAGTTGAACAAGATACCGTTACGTTAAGTTCTCAAGCTGCACAATCAACAGATAAAGTCTCTGCGATCATTGATGCTGAACAAGCAGTGACTCAAGCTCAGGCATCTGCTGAAGTCATTGATGTGGCCTCTGAAAATGTTGGCACTATTATAGATTTATCTGTTTAAAAATCAGAGATGAACGTACAAAGTCAGCCACTTCAGCAAGGGACAAGTTCTCTAAGTCGTCACAATACTTCGAGTAGTAAAAGTGTTGTGGCTGATTCTGCCATAAGTAAAACGGTCTCAACTGTCCCTGTAACAAAAAAATCTTCAGTATTGGCCTCATCTTCAAGTTTCAATTCCAGTACAATTCAGTCAAGCACAATTCAGCCCAGTTCAATTCAGTCCAGTTTAATTCAGTCCAGTGAAAATTTTCACGCAGGATCCCTGAGTTCGAAGCCATTAAAAACACAGAGTGTCGTTAATTCAAGTCATTTGAGCCCGCAATTTAATTTGAAAAGTGGACCAGTATCGGTTTTAGGTGTCATTTCATCTTCCAAAACTACAGACATCCAGATTGATGGCCAAGCTAATCAAATCGCTGGTGGTCATTCAAATTCTGTTAACACGAGTTCATTTACTACATCTGCGTCAGTGAACGCTTTCGAGGATACGACTAATGATGTAACGTCCGGCTTACGAGACAGCGATAAAAGCTCTGCTGCTTCTACGCTGGTGGCGACTGATCAAAAAGACGCTATTGCTAATGTCGATGAAAATAATAGTACAAACGAAAGTAACAACGACATTCAAAGTGACAAAAGCAAAGCTGAAGCTGAACAAAAGGCGCAAATAAAACAAGATGTGCAAGATTCACATCAAGCTGAGCAAGAAAAACAACAAGTACAACTTGATACTCAAATTATTAATGAATTATCTAAAAGGGATGCTGAAGTTAAAACCCATGAACAGGCGCATGCAGCTGTTGGCGGAAGTTTTGCTCAAACACCCCAATATACCTATGAAAAAGGCCCAGATGGAAAACGGTATGCAGTAGAGGGGGAAGTAAAGATTGATGTTGGTGTAATAGAAGGTAATGCTCAAGCTACTTTCAATAAAATGCAAAAGGTTTACGCTGCAGCAATGGCTCCGGTTCAACCTTCTACAGCAGACATTCAAGTCGCTAATGAAGCGGTTCGAAAAATGAATGAAGCTAAAAAAGAGCTTGTATCTGAAAGACAAGAAAAGGTGCTAAGTACAGAAGAGTCTCAACAAATTAATCAATTAGCTCAGCAGTTGGATGAGCAGCAATTTACGCCAACATACCCATTTGATCAAACTAATGATGAAGGAAGTGAGCAAGCTAACAATGCGAGTATTTCTCGTATCAAGGATTCAGCTATTAACGCTGCACAAGAATATTCATCTATTAATATTGCCGTATAACACTTCATCACTTTTCAAGTCATTCAAATCAATTCAAAGTAATCAAATTAATTAGCTAATATGAATCGTTACCTATTCAACCACCTGATTAATATCATGTTGTAATAATATCAATGACTCTAATAATTTAGATGCTGGCCCTTGTTTATCCCTATTTGGAACCACTAATGAAAGTTGTACCTTGCGACTTTTACTGCCTTTCAATGCCAATCTTTGCAGTTCACCAGATTTAATCTCATCCTCAATTAAGTAAGCTGGTGCCCAACAAAAACCAATGCCTGTTTTTAAAATTGTTTTCGCTTCATGAAAATTTGAAACCGTCCAACGTTGTTCTGCTTTTAGCCAACCAGTATCTGATGCTTTATGGGTTGCTGTGTCTTTAATGACAATCTGTAGATGTTGAGCTAAAACTTGGTCATCAGCTATAACATCGTGCTGAGCTAATGGGTGAGCGGGCGAGCACACTAGATATAATTCTGACTCACATATAGGCTCTGCAACATGACCTTTAGCGGGGATCCCACAAATGGCAATATCTGCAGTGTTATTTAAAATTAGTTCATGAGTACCAGAAATAACAGAGTCGATAATCGTTACCCGTGTGCCGCGACTATGAGGCAAAAATGCTTTTAAGGCATCCACTAAATAGTGCAGAGGATAAATGATTTCTCGTGCAATGGTTAAGTTAGGCTCCCAGCCCTCGCCAAGATTGCTCGCGAGTTGTTCGAGTTCATCTACTGTTTGGGTTAAATGCCGTGAACGACGTAATAATACTTCGCCTTGCTCTGTGAGATAAGCTTTACGGCCTTTAACTTCGAGTAATTGGATACCCAATTGAGTCTGTAGTTTTGCCACAGCATGATTAAGAGATGATTGGCTTTTGTTAAGCTGTTCAGCAGCTTGGGCGTAACCACCGAAATCAACCACAGATTGAATAATTCGCCACTGCTCTAACGTCGATTTAGCTCTACTCATCTATTAAATTACTCATGCTGGGGTAAACTGCAAAAATAAGGGGTAACAATCGTTACCCCTTAATCATCACTAATATCTTACTTACTTGTTTTTACTCGTGACATTTTTAGGTGTCACTTGTACAGGTAAGTACTTCTTCGTCGCTTTTGTTTCAGCAAGATATGGCCCTTTATGAAGGGTTTCTGGCCAATCAAGTAACATCATGGCTAAAACATTTCTGTGTTCACCCATGACCATATCTGGATTTCCACGTGGTGAAGGGATCAGTTGGTATTCAGGATTAAACGATGCTGCTATGTGGTTTTGCGTCTTCTTAATGACAGGATGATCACGTAAGCCTGTTAAATAGAAACTTATCCCAACTTCAGAAATAATATCGTCTGTGGCATCGGTAAGGATACGGTCAATGTTGTCATCAAAGTAATCTAAAATCCATTTAAACTCTTTTGCACTTACTTCTTGTTGATAATAACCGCTTGCAGCAAAGATAAAGTGAGTCATGCCATACAATTTATTTCTGAATTGTCTTTTATCTAATTCGTTATCTTTATCATTAGGGTAAGCGGCAATGAAAGCTTGTTTGTAATCATCGACGTAGTTTCCGACTTCAAGTTGTTCTGCCCAATACGCGTAATTGATCAGTTGTGCAGCCCAAGCTTTAATCATCTTAGGATCAGTCAATGCAGGTTTAAGATCATATGCTTTTAATGCCGTAACCATTTTTTGATGGCAAGGCCCCATAAAACCTAACTCGTCCGTACGACTGGCATAACGTAATAAAATATCGCTATAAAAGATAAATTCTGGGAAGGGCTTCAGTGCTTTCTTTCTCGCTTTTGCACGAGGGCCTTTACCTAATACACTTATTGCTTCATTGGCTTGCTGTTCGATAAACTTAGGCTTATCAATATTACAGGCAAAATAGTTTTGACGTTCAGTAATCGTGATTAAATCTATCAAGGCTGCATTTGTATACTTTTCATCACCCGTCATTCGGTACATTCTTAAACCATAGTGCCCTTGAATTCTTGGTGGCAGAGAATACATATTTTGTTCAAGGTTAACCTGTATCGCACTTCTTACTTGTTGGTGTGTTAATGGTGTTGCGGTTGATTTTGGGTCATCGGCAGCGAAGGCTGATACCGAAGATACTATAAATGATAAACCAATTAAGCACGATAAGGATTTACTTTTGCGAGTGGCCAGCATTGAAGGCTCTCCTGATGAGTGAAGATAGATCATTGGGTGGAGTAAGTATAATGAACATTTGCTCCATTAGGGGTAAATTATCTTCATTAACCACCAAAATATCAAAAACTTGACGTTCTGTTACTGAAGATTTACTAGATTCGAAAATCATACTAACAAGGCTTTGATGCCAAAGAGGTAAATAATAGTTAACCCCTTCATTTGCAATACCATTGAAGCTAAAAGCTAAATCATTAGCGTATTGCCACTCTTCATTGAAGCTATCTTTAAAAGCCATTGATAACTGTTGTTGCTTTGAGGGCTCATTCAAATAGAAGTCAATAATAACTTTGGAACGTATAACACGTAATTGCCGACGATAATCTTGGACAACTTGCTCTCGTTGAGATAATACAGAATCGTTTTGCTGGCGTAGGTATGCAGACAGCCAATATTGCCCTAATAAATGGTTATCAGCAGATTTCCCCTGTTTATTAATCAGATAAAATTTATTACCCCGTGCTAACCCTGTAACAGCTTCTGCAATTGCATTAATCAACTTATTTGCTTGTCTTTTATTAGAGATAGCGTCTGAATAACTGATGCTTGCTTGTGCAAATTGATGTCCGATCACGGGGTAACGAATAACATGGGCGTTAGTCTGACCTGTTGGGCTAACAAACAATTCTCCGAGTAGACGTTGTTGGTGCCATACACGATAAATTGTATTTTTAACGCCATCTTTGGTGATAGTGTGGTTTGTATCGGTTGTTTCAACTGTTGTAGTGTCGGTTATGTCACTGAGATTCAATGCTTCTATTCGAATCCCCAAATTTTCTAATTGAGTAAATACTCGTGTAAAAATCTCATTTGCAGACTGAGGTCCAGAGTAGGGCTGGTGAGGTAATGAAGCAAGATGTTGCCCAATGTTCCAAGGTGCAAGATTAATATTACTTGTTTGTTGCTGTAAATATTCATTAAGTGAAGCGGCATTGAGTATTTGAGTGTTAAGTGACTCGAAAGCCGTTGCTTGCAAAAGCTGCTTAATGATATCTAATGACGCCGCATTTTTATCTTTTGCTCGTGATTGGTAAGCAAGCCAAGCATTTTTTCTACATTGTTCGTTAGGTTGTGACATTAAGTATTTAGCTAAACTGACATCCAGATTTGGCTTGGTGGATTTCAACATTGAATTGGCAGTCGGTGTGTCTGAGTTATGGTTTGTTTGAGTCGGTAGCTGACAGGTTTTATCGTTGAAAACCATAGCAATATGCTGATTTGTTAAATTTCTTCTGATGGTTGCCTGGGCATTATGCAGTTGTGATTTGGTATTAATATCGAGCTGACGCTGTTTAACCTTAGTTAATGTTTCAGCCAAAGAGGAATAGGGGGGCTGTGATTGCGACAGATTCATTATTAACTGATCAAGTTTTGGTTCTAAAAGTAGTGTTTGTAATTCGTCAGCTAAATGTAACTGACACATTAATATGCTTTCTCGTTGGCTATTAATGGCCAAATCACGATAGTAATTTAAACGATCATTAATGTTATTAAGGCCTAGGGTGAGCTGCTCAAATTGAACGGCCTGTTGGGAAACCGACCGAGTTAAGTCTAATTCAGATAGCGAAGGCTGGTAACGCAAGCATTGTTGGATAAACAGGTTTAGAGGGTTGGCAACTGCGGGAGCAGTTGCCAATAAACTAAAAGTTAGGGTTGCTGCAAAAATGTTTTTTAGCATAAGCGACACGTTCTTCCACTGATAACGTCGGCCCTTTCAGGCTTTCTACGTGTTTAAGTCGGTCTAAAATTCCTTTTCCGTTCGCTGTTTGAATTGCTAATCCTGGTCGTGCATTTAACTCTAACAAAAGAGGGCCACGGACTTTATCTAACACCATGTCAGTGCCCAAATAGCCTAATTCACACATTTCATACGCGCTTGATGCGGTATGAAGTAGCACGTCCCAATTAGGTACTTGGATTTGAGAAAGTTCATAATTGGTATCAGGATGCCTAAGCACTGGCTTATCAAACTGAACCGCATACAAACTTTTACCCGTAGCAATGTCTAAACCGACACCCACAGCACCTTGGTGTAAGTTTGCTTTACCGTCTGAAGCCGCTGTTGAACAGCGAAGCATGCCCATTACTGGATAGCCTTTAAAGACGATAAGACGAATATCAGGTACACCTTCGTAACTAAAACCGTCAAAAATTGGGTCAAATTCAATTAAGCCTTCGACTAATCCAACATCAGGTATCCCACCCAATGAGAACAGGCCACTTAAGATATTCGACACATGGCGATAAACTTCATTTGGCGTTACTTCATCGCCATTAGGTTTGTAATAACGGCCATTTTCAACATGGGTAATAACCAGAATACCTTTACCACCAGACCCTTTAGCAGGTTTGATAACAAAGCCAGTTCTGCCTAATACCATTTGTGGTATTTCGTTAATTTTATGCTGCTCTTCAACAACACCAATTAGATCAGGTACTGCAATATCATTGGCTAAAGCTAGCTGCTTAGTAATGAGCTTATCATCTACGCGTTTATAAAATTTGCGTTGATTGTACTTACCAATGTAATCGATATTGCGCTTATTCATATTCAATACGCCATTTCGACGTAATTCCCAAGGCCAAGCGTAATTCTTCATTACTTATCCTCAGCCAGTGGTTTAAAGCGTTTTAACTCAGTTAGGCGATAACCTGTGTATTGACCCATTACTAGTACCATAGCCAAAATAACTAAGTGAATGCCAAGGAAGTTAAATACCCAATGTTGGATCCAACTGTTACTCATCGCGAGGTAAGCTAATGTGGCGACAAATAAGCTACCACCCCCAGACATAAATACTGACTTAGGACCTTCTTCTTCCCAAAGGATAGACATACGCTCAATGGTCCAAGCAAGAATAATCATAGGGAAGAAGGTAATCGTTAATCCTTCACTGAGCCCCAGCTTGTAAGATATAAGCGTGAATAACCCAATAATAAATATCACCACAATAATCACCGCGGATATTCGGGATATGAGCAAGAGATTGAGTTGCGATAAATACGAACGAATCATTAATCCGAATGCGACAATCAGTAAGAAACCGATTAGACCAGTCAGTAAAGTGGTTTGAATAAATGCCAATGCAATCAGAACCGGCATGAAAGTACCAGAAGTTTTGATACCAATGATGACCCGAAGGAATACAACAACTAACACACCGATAGGGATGAGTAAGATGCCTTTAAATGTACTTTGTTCCTCAAGGGGTAGCTGGTAAAGCGAAAAGTCTAACGAATCAGTGTTCATCATCATGTCAATAGAAGTCGCTAACGCAGAACGAGTTTCCTTTAACATTGAAAAATTAACTTGTGAATTACTACCACCAATGACATCAAGCACTGACATACCGTTGTGTTGCCATAGTACTAAGTTATCTGGGCGACCTTGCTTGTTGTTTTCTACATCAAATAAAATCCATTCACCATCTTGGTAGACTTGAACGTAAGGATTAAGTTGTTGACGACGACGTTGATCTTCTAGCATCAAGCCACTAACTAACTTGGCAGGAACACCTTTTGATTGAAGCATTTGCACAAAAAGCTGAGTTCGCGAATTAACTGATAATAGTAATGCAAGGTTTTGCGATTGGTTACTATCATTAATTACATCCATTAACTGTTGAGCATAAGAAATGTTACTCGCACTTCTTTCCCATACTTGGTTAATGATTTGTTCAGCTGCACCACGTTCAGTAACTTGCCATAAAAACGGCTCTGGGGTGACTGGCTCTTCATCAGCATCAACTTTTAGTTGGCCAGTAGGCACTAATGTCACTCGATAGTATAAAGACTGACGACCAGATGCTTCACGAATTGACCAGACCGCGCGGCGGTCTTCGCCTTCAGAAATATTTAATCCATAACCGGCAGATGTAGCATTTTCTGCTAACACATCAAATGCAGGGTCTTGAGGTAGAGAAAGCGAGGCTTCAGCTGGCTTGCTAGTACCGTTGAACATTACTTTTGCTTCAACAGACCAACTTTGAACTTGTTTGCCTGGAAAAAAAGGAACGTTGTGTTCAACGCTGCGGTAAATACTTGCGCTGATCCCTGATATGAATAATAGGGCTACAAAGATAAAAAATGGCTTACGAGAATGCATTTGAATTCCTATTTCGCTTCTTTAGTCGATTCTGTTTGTGGTTTTTTGCCATGAACATAAATTTGTCCAACATCAACTACTGCAATGTCTTTCATAAATTTACGGCCAAGAAGTAGCGGGAACTCAAGGTGACTTCGGTCGGTTAAGTTCAAGTCTGTTTCGGCAGCATATTGACCAATTTTTAAATGAGCATGAATCACAGGACGGCGATCGTCTGGTAAATCAGCATCTTGTTTGATACGAACAAAGCGCTCGACTTTATGCTCGAAAGTATTGCCAGGTTGCTTTTCACCGTTGGTCATCACATCAAATCTAACCCATTGAACACCGTTACGCTCAAATAACACAATGTTACGTGCATCTAATGAAGATGACTCTGCACCTGTATCGATGCGGGTTTCAAATGACGCTTTTAACTCATCAACATATACATGCTCAATTTCACCTAAGACTATTTTGTCAGAGACAACTGACTCTGGACACTGCGGTGGCTCACTTAATTGTGCAAGTGCTGCAGCATCATCATTCATTTTTTTAGATTGTTTTGCTAATGCATCAGTAATTTGTAATTTTAGGTCGTTGACTTCAGCACTCAAGGTTTGCATTTCAGTAGATGAGTGAGCACATTGAGCATTTATTGCCTCGATAATCGCAGTTTGTGAAGTTGCAAGATTAGCACTCAATTCCTCACTTCCAACGGGAGTGATTTTCGCACTTGATGCACAGCCTGATATTAATGCGGCGGTGACGGTTAAAATAAATACCTGCTTTAACATGACAATTCCTGTTTTCTTTAATCTAAGCTAATGCTTTGATAATTATAATACTATATTAAACTAGGTCGTGATTAGGTTGATTTTTTATCGCTATTATCGTTGCCCGTTTTGGGGCTGGATAACCTTCGACCGTTAAACTTACATCGTTGGGGTCAAGATAATCTACTAAAGATTCATTCTTCATCCATTGTGTTGAGCGTTGCTCTGCCATTGAAGTAATATCCACATCAACGCAACGTATGTCGGTGAAGTCACACTTTTTTAACCATAACATGAGTGCATCGACAGATGGCAAAAACCAGACATTATTCATTTTGCCATATCTGTCTTGTGGGACTAAAACAGCATTTTCATCGCCATCTATCACTAAGGTCTCTAATACAAGTTCACCGCCCATACGCAGTTGATCACGCAATTGCATTATATGATCGATGGGTGAACGACGGTGGTACAAGACACCCATAGAAAATACGGTATCAAACGCATCTAATGCTGGAAGCTCTTCAATGCCCAGTGGCAATAAATGTACAGGATGTTCATTACCTGCTAAACGCTTTACTGCTTCAAATTGACATAAAAACAGCGGGGAGGGATCAATCCCGACGACACGTTTAGCGCCAGCACCTAGCATGCGCCACATGTGATAACCACTGCCACAACCGACATCTAATACTGTGCGATTATCTAATGGAGAAATATGCTCTTTAACCCGGTCCCATTTCCAGTCACTTCGCCATTCAGTATCAATTTCGATTCCATGAATGTAAAAAGGGCCTTTACGCCAAGGTTGAAATAACCCAAGTAGATTTTGTAACTTTTCTGTTTGTCCTGGAGTCAACTGGCTACCGTCACCAATTTTGACTCCGTTGAATAAATCAATATGAGTTGGCGCTGGGTAATGTAATTTATTGAGGACTTTTTCCCATTTTGGCAAGTTGCCATGTTTATGTTCTCTTTGCCATTTCCCTAAAATTGCTGGAAGTTCTTCTAGCCAATGTTGCAGGCTTGAATCGGCAATTTGTTGATAAAAGGTGCTAAAACTTATCACTTGATGGCCACCATTGATGCAAAATTAAAACATTGAAACCACACTGTTGAATGGCTAAAACCATTCTCAGTAAAGCGTTGTTGGTGCATGGATAAACTGTCTGGGCGCATCACATTTTCAAGTGCACTGCGCTTTTGGCTAATTTCTAGTTCGCTGTATCCATTTGCGCGTTTGAAGTCTAGATGTTGTTCATCTAAAAGTGTTTGAATCACGTTATCTTCAAATCGTAATTTTTCTGAAATAACTAAAATACCGCCAGGGAGTAAACCTTGATAAATCTTGGCGATTAACTCGTCCCTGTCATGAACAGGTAAAAACTGTAGAGTGAAATTTAATACCACCATTGAAGCATTAGTGATGTCGATGTCTCTAATGTCACCACAAATGAGTTCTACTTCAGTGTCACTGACGTAGGCAGATAAATTTTCCTGGCAACGCTCGATCATCGATTCACTGTTATCAACAGCGATAATACGACATTGTCTTTGCTCAATTTGGCGTCGAATACTCAAAGTCGCAGAACCTAAAGAACTGCCTAAATCATAAATATTAGATTTAGGGGTAACATAACGGTCAGCAAAATCCCCAATCGTACTAATGATTTGGGTATAGCCAGGTACTGATCGTCGTATCATGTCATTAAATACACCTGCAACACGATTATCAAATTGAAAATCTGATATTTTATCGGTTGCTGCAGCGTAAATTGTATCTTGTTGAGAGTTCATCTGAGGTAACTTGAGAAAATCATAGCTTCATTTTAGCCAATCCTACCAAATAGCAGCAAGTATCCTATTGGTATTTTTTGTTTTATTTTGTTTATTTGCACTTTTTTGGCTAAATAATTAATTAAGTAGGACAATTGGTCGATATAAATCGGTATGATGAACATATAATTAAAATGATTTACAATTAAGCTTAAGGTTGATTAACAAAATTTCAACCAGATAAAGTGTGTGGTCAAAAAACGAATATAACAAATAACGACTAATAAAATGACAACTAGCACAAAGGAACGCGCTTGAAGTTAATTAGCACTATTTTTACTTTTTTCCTGTTTACGTTGATGACATTTATTGTATCAGCCGATGAAAATGAATCCGCCTCGGTATCATCATTGGCTTTTCCAAGTTCATTAGCCATTTCAATGAGTGAAGATGCTTACCCTTATCAATTTGTTGATGATAACGGTAACCCCGCAGGTGTCATGGTAGATTTATGGCGCGAGTGGGCATCTGCAACAGGCGTAAAAGTGTCGTTTTATCCCATGCAATGGCAACAATCTTTACAATCAGTCGCTGACGGTGACGTCGATGCTCACATTGGTATGGCAATAACCAAAGAGCGACAGCAACTATTTTCATATGCAGATAAAGTATCTTCTCTTAATTCCTACCTTTACCTTCACAAAGATATTGCTAATAAAAAAGCGATTAGTGATATTCGTCCTTTTAAAATAGGCATTATTGAAGGGACTTCACATGAACAGGACTTACTGGCGATAGAACCTAGCCTGACATTTAAATATTTTAAGACTAAAAAAGCGTTATACGATGCTGTTGTTGCAGGTGAAATATACGTATTTGCAACGATTCAAGGCTATAACCAAGGCATTCCTATTAATTTAGAACTAGCCAACAATTTCCATATATCTTCACGTATATTGATTAAAGAAATAGAACTTGCGCCAGTAGTCTCTTTACTAAATCAATCTTGGGTCTCCTTTATTAATGAAGGCTTTAAGAAAGTGTCTACTACCCATGTCGATGAAATTGAAAAGCGTTGGTTTGGCTATCGTCGTGAATCCAACGGTCTATTGATTGCGATGCAAATGAATGTAGAGCCATTTGTGGATATTGGTTTAGACGGTTTACCCCATGGTTTATTTGTCGATTTGTGGCGACTTTGGTCTGAAAAAACAGGTATATCAATAGACTTTATTCCAAGCGATATGAATGGCAGCATTGAACTCATTAAAGATGGTCATGCCGACGTACATATTGGTTACCCTGAGAGTGAAGAAATCAATACCGGTCTTAATAGAGCTAATCATTTTTATTCAGTTAAAAGTCGATTCTTTAGCTACAACAAAGAAATCAAAGATATTAGTGAAATTGATGGTAAACGTATCGGATTGTTTGCCACATCACCTTATATTATCGAGCTTAGGAAAGTTCTTCCTAATGCGCAGATACGTTATTACGATTCCATGGAGCAATTAATCAAGGCAAGTCGTGATGGCGACATCGCAGGCTTTGTTGCTGCAAGTGCTTACACTTCACACTACCTATTACATCAAAAATCGTGGTCTGAGTTTTATCAATATAATAAGCTCGATTTTGGTACTCAAATATATAACCTCACCAATGTAGAAGATACAGAACTTGCAGAGCGCATCGCTAATGGTTTTCAGCTAATTAGTGATTTCGAAATGGCAAAACTTGAACAGAAATGGCTTTTAAATAAAGCCGATAGAACATTTTCTACTGTCGATAAACAAATCTATATCAGTAATAAAGACAGAAAATATTTAGACTCACTGGGTGCAATTAAACTGGGGTATTTAACTCAGTGGGCGCCCATGGAGTATCAAAATGAATTAGGTGAATTTTCCGGTATTAATAAAGAAGTTATCGAAATTGTTACAGAGCAACTAGGCATCGATATTATTCCTGTTGCCTATCAGCAGTGGGACAAACTCAATAAAGACTTACAAAACGGCAGTATTCATTTAGTCGGCAGTATGGCAAATAATAAAAATCGAGAGCCAGCACTTGAGTTTACAGAAGGTTATTGGCCATCACCTTGGGCTATTGCGACTACGTTAACTCAACAGCCGTTGTTCAATTTAAGCCAATATAACGGTAAGCGAATAGGGGTAGTCAAAGGCTATAACTTGATCAATATATTGCGCCAACAATTTCCAGGTTTAGAAATTGTTCAAGTAGATAATACTCAACGTGGTTTACAGGCAGTTTCTTCTGGTGATGTCGATTTATTCATCGAACAAGTTGTGACCCTTGCTTATGTGCTCAATGAAGGGGAGTTTCCTGATTTAAAAATGGCCTTAGTTGCAGATTTAACAGAACAAAAAAGTCATATTGGTGTTTATCCAAAACTCAAAACTATCATTCCATTATTGAACCGCGCCATTGAAACGATTGATGAAACCAAACAACAGCAGATGTACCAAAAATGGGTGGCGGTTGACTTGCGTTCTGAAGCGGACAAATATCAAAAGTGGTTTAAAATTGTACTATTAGGTTTGCTGATTATCAGTATGATCACCTTTATCGTCTTCTTGGGTAATAAACGTCTTAAACGTGAAATTACTTTGAGAAAAACGGCTGAGCAAAAAATAAAGTTTGTTGCAGAGCACGACCCTGTGACTAAACTCCCTAATCGTGGTTTACTCGATGACCGTTTAGCGTGTGCGATCAAGGCCCATGAACGTGAACAAGCCAAGTTTGCATTGTTATTTATAGATTTAGACAAATTCAAGAATGTTAATGATCAACATGGTCATCACATTGGTGACGCATTATTAATTCACATTGCCACAGCACTTAAATCAGTAGTACGAAAATCTGATACCGTGTCTCGTTTTGGAGGCGATGAATTTGTCATCTTACTTAACAAGGTCGACAGCAGCGAATGCGCGATAAAAGTCGCAGATAATATTATTAATGTGTTATCTGACCCCCTCATTATTGAAGGAATAACATTAACTGCATCAGCCAGTATCGGTATTGCGGTTTATCCAGATGATGGTGATGATGCTATCGCCATATTACAGATGGCTGATAAAAAGATGTACAAAGTAAAAAAGCAGGGTGGTGATCAACGCAGCTTTTAATCACCGGTTGAGTTTTCAAGGTGATGAACAAACAAAATTGTCTTATTTGCTGTTTTTTTACTCGGTTATAACGGGAACTTTCCCTAAAGTCTGTTCAATTGCAGTAAACTAATCGATACTTCCATGCAAAAATGTAGCACACGTTCAATAAACGCGTTTTTAGGCGTATTATAAGTGCTATAGTTGCCTGCATTATTTTAATATAATGCCAAATTAAATTGTTTTTTAGACACCTATTTCCGAATTAAAGGGTAGAGTTAAATGCGCAGTCATTATTGTGGAGACGTTAATAAGTCTCATCTTGGTCAAGAAGTCACCTTAGTCGGTTGGGTTAACCGTAGTCGCGATTTAGGCGGCGTAATTTTTTTAGATCTTCGTGACAGAGAAGGGATAGTTCAAGTTGTTTACGATCCAGACTTGGAAGACGTTTTCAAAGTAGCCAGCAGTTTACGCGGTGAGTTCTGTGTACAAGTTAAAGGTTTAGTTCGTGCAAGACCTGATAGTCAAATTAATGCACAAATGAAAACTGGCGAAATTGAAGTCTTAGGTCAAGCCCTAACAATTATTAATGCTTCAGCGCCGCTTCCTTTGAGCATGGATAATCATCAAAACAACAGTGAAGAACAGCGCTTAAAGTATCGCTATCTTGACTTACGTCGCCCTGAAATGGCTGACCGTATTGTTTTCCGTTCAAAAGTCACTAGCGCGGTTCGTCGTTTCCTTGATGATAGCGGTTTCTTGGATATTGAAACGCCTATTTTGACCAAAGCCACACCAGAAGGTGCGCGTGATTACCTAGTACCAAGCCGTACTTATAAAGGTCAGTTCTTTGCTCTGCCACAGTCTCCTCAATTATTTAAACAATTGCTGATGATGTCTGGCTTTGATCGTTATTACCAGATTGTAAAATGTTTCCGTGATGAAGACTTACGTGCTGATCGTCAGCCTGAATTTACTCAAATTGATATCGAAACTTCTTTCATGTCAGCTGAGCAAGTCATGGAAAAAACTGAAACTATGGTTCGCGGTTTATTCAATGAATTAATGAATGTTGATTTAGGTGAGTTCCCACGTATGTCATATGCAGAAGCTATGACGCGTTATGGTTCTGATAAGCCAGATTTACGTAACCCACTTGAACTTGTTGATGTTGCTGACTTAGTTAAAGATGTTGAGTTCGCAGTATTTAGTGGTCCAGCTAACGATGAAGAAGGTCGTGTTGCAGCGCTTCGTATCCCAACAGGTGCATCTTTATCTCGTAAGCAAATCGATAACTACACTAAATATGCTGGCATTTACGGTGCTAAAGGCCTAGCGTGGATGAAGATTAATGATTTATCTGCTGGTATCGAAGGTATTCAATCACCAGTACTTAAATTCTTAAACGAAGATATCGTAAATCAAATTATCGCACGTACTAATGCTGAAACTGGCGACATCATCTTATTTGGCGCAGATAAAGCAAACGTTGTTGCTGAAGCAATGGGCGCATTACGTCTTAAAGCCGGTGAAGACTTTGAACTTCTCGAAGGTGAGTGGCGCCCAATGTGGGTTGTTGACTTCCCAATGTTCGAAAAAATCAATGGTGGTTACCATGCAGTTCACCATCCATTTACCGCTCCGCGCGGCGTAACTGCTGAAGAACTTGAAGCCAATCCAGGTGCAGCAATTTCAGATGCTTACGATATGGTATTAAATGGTTGCGAATTAGGTGGTGGTTCTGTTCGTATTCATAATGCTGACATGCAAAGTGCGGTATTCCGTATTTTAGGCATTGATGATAAAGAAGCGAATGAAAAGTTTGGTTTCTTACTAGAAGCATTACGTTACGGTACACCACCGCATGCAGGTTTAGCATTTGGCTTAGACCGTATTATCATGTTAATGACAGGTGCTAGTTCAATTCGTGATGTAATGGCATTCCCGAAAACAACGACTGCAGCATGTCCATTAACGAATGCCCCAGGATTTGCCAATCCTCAGCAATTAGTTGATTTAGGGATTAGCGTTATCCCTCAAGAAAAGCCTGCCGCTGACGAATAATGTTAATCAGCAAAATTACA
Organism: Shewanella sp. 2_MG-2023; assembly: GCF_030548905.1. Lineage (NCBI taxonomy): Bacteria > Pseudomonadati > Pseudomonadota > Gammaproteobacteria > Alteromonadales > Shewanellaceae > Shewanella > Shewanella sp. 2_MG-2023. The sequence continues at coordinate 16,275 of NZ_JAUOSO010000021.1, read as the reverse complement.
AATCTCATTGGTTTGTACTAAAGCGTTAACCCACATACCGAGGCTTTTGCCTCGGTCTGTTTTTATATAGAACAAAAATAACTGAAGGAGTCACAATGGCTGGTCACAGTAAATGGGACAACATTAAACACCGTAAAGCTGCTCAAGATGCAAAACGAGGTAAGCTATTCAGTAAATTTATTCGAGAGTTAACGGTATCTGCTCGTGAAGGAGGCTCAGATCCTGATGCCAACCCGCGTCTACGTGCAGCAATTGATAAAGCATTATCAAATAACATGACTCGTGACACTGTTGAGCGTGCAGTCAAACGTGGGGCTGGTGAACTCGATGGTCAGCAATTAGATACCATTATTTATGAAGGTTATGGGCCTGGTGGTACAGCAGTTATGGTAGAAACCATGACAGATAATAAAAACCGTACCGTATCAGGCGTACGTAATGCCTTTAGTAAATCTGGTGGAAATTTAGGTACTGATGGCTCAGTGGCATATATGTTCACTAAATCAGGGGTTATTTCTTATGATGCAGCCATTGACGAAGACGAATTAATGGACGCTGCACTAGAAGCTGGCGCTGATGATGTTGTCACTCATGACAATGGTGCATTTGATGTTCTGACTACACCTGATGCCTTTGGCAGTGTTAAAGATGCACTGGATGCTGCAGGATTTGAAGCCATCAATGCAGAAGTCACTATGATAGCAGGTACCAAAGCTGAATTAGATGCCGATACTGCGGCAAAATTTATGCGTTTAATTGATAACCTAGAAGATCATGATGATGTTCAGGAAGTTTATCATAATGCTGAAATCTCAGATGAAGTGATGGAAAGCCTTGAATAATTGTTCCAAGGAAGCGTAAAGCGATGACAATCATTTTGGGTATTGACCCAGGTTCGCGGATCACAGGTTATGGTGTCATTCAATGTCAGGGTAGACAGCAAAGATACCTTGGTAGTGGTTGTATTCGCACCTCTGCAGATGATCTGCCCACTAGACTTAAACAAGTCTTTGATGGGGTCACTGAAATAATAAAGCAGTACCAACCCGACCAATTTGCTATTGAACGGGTTTTTATGGCAAAAAATGCTGATTCAGCCCTTAAATTGGGTCAAGCAAGAGGCGTAGCCATTGTCGCTGCAATGAATGCGGGTTTACCTGTTGCCGAATACAGTGCAACTCAAATTAAAAGTGCGGTTGTAGGAACTGGACGCGCGCAAAAAACACAAGTTCAGCATATGATCCAACAAATTTTTAAGTTGCCAGCAGCCCCCCAAGCGGATGCGGCAGATGCGTTGGGCGTTGCTGTTTGTCATAATCATACTTTTCAAAGTTTAATTGCAATGGGCGGAAAAGCCCAAAGCCGCACATATGGACGATATAAATGATAGGAAGATTAAGTGGACTTGTTGTTGAGAAACAAGCGCCTGAAATAGTGTTAGATGTTAATGGCGTGGGTTATGAGTTACAAGTGCCTATGACCAGCTTTTACGAGCTTCCGGAACTTAATCAAGTTGCAATGTTATACACTCATTTTGTGGTTCGTGAAGATGCACAGTTACTATATGGTTTTATCACTAAACAAGAGCGTGCACTGTTTCGCTTATTAATAAAAACCAATGGTGTTGGTCCCAAGTTAGCTTTAACTATTTTATCTGGCATGACAGCATCTGAGTTTGTTAATTGTGTCGAAAGAGATGATATTGCTACTTTAGTCAAACTTCCCGGTGTCGGTAAGAAAACCGCAGAACGTTTAGTTATCGAAATGCGTGATAAATTGAAAAGCTTATTAGAAGCATCAGTAGGTTCTGAACGTGAATTTGCTCTACAAAGTAATTATAAGCCTGCAGCCATCGAAAATAATGCAGAAGAAGATGCCATTGCTGCGTTAATTGCTTTAGGTTACAAACCAGCACAGGCAAGTAAAGCTGTGCTAAGTGCTTATAGCGACGGAATGACAAGTGAGGTGTTAATTAAAGCCTCTCTAAAGTCAATGTTATAAAGAGGCCACAATGATAGAAGCGGATCGTTTAATCCAGCCACAAGAATTCGAGCAAGAAGTTCACATTGATAGAGCTATGCGGCCTAAAATGTTGGAGGATTACACAGGGCAGGATGATACTCGTGCCCAGTTAAAAGTGTTTATTGAGGCCGCGCTAAAGCGCGAAGAAGCACTTGATCACATGCTCATCTTCGGCCCTCCAGGACTCGGAAAAACCACATTAGCTATGATCGTTGCGAATGAAATGGGCGTCAATATCAAATCGACTTCTGGGCCGGTACTTGAAAAAGCAGGGGATTTAGCTGCTCTTCTAACAAACCTTGAACATGGTGACGTGTTATTTATAGATGAAATACACCGTTTGAGCCCTGTTGTCGAAGAAATCCTATACCCAGCAATGGAAGACTACCAATTAGATATCATGATTGGCGAAGGACCTGCTGCAAGATCTATTAAACTTGATTTACCGCCTTTTACCTTGATTGGCGCAACAACCCGCGCGGGTGCGTTAACTTCACCATTACGCGCAAGGTTCGGTATTCCACTTCGTTTAGAGTTTTATAACGTCAAAGATCTGTGCACCATTGTCACCCGTTCTGCCAAGGTCATGGAGTTACCGATAGATGAAGCGGGGGCATATGAAATTGCAAAACGCTCACGTGGTACGCCAAGGATTGCTAACCGGTTATTACGACGAGTGCGAGATTATGCCGAAGTAAAACATGATGGGTTTGTAACTGAAGAAGTCGCTCAAAAAGCATTAGATTTATTAGATGTTGATTTAGAAGGCTTTGATTACCTTGATAGAAAGTTATTATTAGCCATTATTGATAAGTTCATGGGCGGACCGGTAGGGTTAGATAACTTAGCGGCTGCAATTGGTGAAGACCGCGAAACTATCGAAGATGTGCTAGAGCCCTTTTTAATTCAACAAGGGTTTATTCAGCGTACACCAAGAGGGCGAATAGCGACTGACAGAGCTTATCAACATTTTGATATAATCAAACCTGCAGAATAAATTGTTAATATTAAATCAAGACAATAAAATAGAAAAAGGAAAGCACAGGCTTTCCTTTTTTATTGCCCAAATAAAATGAATATCTATGCAATGAGCCGAGAACCAACTTATTAACATTTTCTTTTGTTTAAACTTTATAAAGTGAAATTCATAAATTTGATAAATGTTTATTTTTTGTTAGTTAACGCTTAATTGTTCTGTGAATGTAAAAAGTTATTACTTAATGTTCTTCATTCAATAGTGAGGAATAAAACAACTGCAGTAAAATAATCACCCATTATTGTCGCCAATCAACTTGGTTAATAAACCTCTTTAATTTAGCAATTAGCTCTGAGTCACAGCAGGGCTGAGTTTCAGTGTTTTTAATTGTGAATAATTTCAATTCTGAATGAAAACTGAAGATATTTGATTTAACCGAGTCAAGGTTCAAACTATTTATGTGATCTACATCGCACTTTTGTAATTGAGTAAGTTTTAAAAATGTTATTTGTGACCTAGGTAATAATTCTATTGCACAGGTGTTTTACTAGTTTATTCAACTGAAATATTAAACTAATAATGTTTTGAGATGTTTATCACCTATTTTGGTTTACATACTTGGTGCATATTTATTAACAAAAAATGGTTCAAAAGTTACAAGTTAGTGGTTTGACGAAATATCTCTGGTTATTCAGTATCTAGTCCAACGCAAATTTAAATATTTATTTAATTGCGTAAACAGAATAAGAAAAGATATCACCTGGGAGCAACAAATGATTAAAAAATCTAAAATATCAAACAGCATTAATGTGGCGTTATTAGCCTCAGTTTCTGCTGCTTCAGCAGTTTCAGTAAGCGCTTATGCTGAAGAAGAATCTGCAAACGTAGAAAGAATTGCAGTCACAGGCTCCCGTATTCAACGTCAAGACATGGAAACTGCTTCTCCAGTAACTGTAATTGATGCTGCTGCGATTCGTTCTGAAGGTTTCACTACAGTAGATGAGCTACTTCAAGCTCAAACATCAATGGCAGGTGCTGCAGTTGGTTCTAGTACCAATAATGGTTCAGACGGTGTAGCGCAAGTAGATTTACGTGGTATGGGTTCACAGCGTACTTTAGTACTGCTTAATGGCCGTCGTATGGTGAACTCTGGTTCTGGTGCTGATAGTGCTGTGGATTTAAACGCTATTCCAGTTGCTATGATTGCACGAGTAGAAATCCTTAAAGATGGTGCTTCAGCAGTATATGGCTCAGACGCTATTGCTGGTGTAGTGAACATCATCACTAAGAAAGATTTTGAAGGTTTTCAGGTAGACGTTCAAGGCGGTATGACTGACAAGAGCGACGGTGAAAACGGCGAAATCAGTGCACTATACGGTTTTAATACTGAAGGTGGTAACTACACAATTGGTGCAGCTTACTCTGAGCGTAAAGGTGTTGTTCAATCAGACCGTGACTGGACAGATCCAGGCAATAGCTCATTCATCCCAGATGGCTCTTTAGGCGGAATGGTTAAAGATGACAATGGTAACTGGGTTGATCGCGGCGAAGGATATGACTACACACAAGATAGTTTCTATCAAACGCCAAGTAAGCGTTACAGCTTATTTGCAAATATGACTCAAGAGTTGAGTGATGACTTAATCTTTACGGGTGATATTCTTTATACCAAGCGTAAGTCTAATCAGCAATTAGCACCACAACCTGCCAATCTTACGCTTGATGTTTGTGAAGCAGGAGATGATCCAGCAACATGTTTCGAACTTGATCAAGATATGATTGATGCTGGTATTACTGCAGATGATAAAGGCCAAGTTAACTACAGAAAACGTATGAATGACGTTGGTCCACGTGTTTATACTCAAGATACTGATACGCTACGTGTATCTGCAGGCTTAGCCGGTTATGTTGATGTTAATACTGGTATGGATTGGGATATTTCATACACTTACGGTAAAAACAAAGCTAAAACAGCTGTTGAAAACTCGATTAATGCATCAATCATGACTGACGCAATTTATGCAGATCAAGACCCTTGGTTAACTGGTCAGCCAATGACAGACCAAGCGTTATTAGACAGCGTTGCTTACACTGAAGAAGCTGATGGCGGTAACGAGCAGCATGTCTTCTCTGCCGGTCTTACTGGTGAGTTGTTTGACTTAGATGCAGGTGCAGTTGCTTTCGCGATTGGTGCTGAGTACCGTTACGAGAGTGGTTATTACAACCCAGATCCAATCGTAATTGCTGGTGACAGTACTGCTGCACAGCAAGATCCAACGGATGGCGATTACAGCGTAATCTCAATCTTCCAAGAAGTTAGCGTACCGTTTACAGATAAATTAACCGGTGAATTTGCTCTTCGCTTTGATGATTACTCAACATTTGGTAACGCATCAACTTGGAAAATTGGCTTAACTTATGAAGCGACAGATGACTTAATGATTCGTACTGTAGCCGCTACTGGTTTCCGTGCTCCAAGTGTTAGTGAGCTATACGGCGGTAACTCAGGTTCGTTCGATTACCTAAATGATCCTTGGGGTAACGAGCAAGATCCACAAATTTTAGTTAATTACACATCTGATGAAGATCTTGAGCCAGAAGAGTCAGAGTCTTACACTGCAGGTTTAGTTTACTCGCCTAGCTATGTTGATGGCATGTCGTTAACACTTGATTACTGGCGCTTTAAAGTTAAAAACGCGATTACACGTTTAGATACTCAAGCAGGTCTAGATGCATGTTACGGTGGCGACCAAGCAACTTGTGAATTATTCAACATCGGACCAAATGGTGATTTATCTAACCTAACTAACTCGTTAACGAACGTAGGTTACCAAGATACAAGCGGTATTGATTTTAACTTAGCTTATACTTTCGATGCGCTGAACTTAGATTGGACTATCAGCAACGATACGACTTACTTGTTGAACTTTGAACAAGATGGCATTGACTACACTAATACTATCGACGGTAACTTTGGCGCATACGCTCAAGTACGTAACAACTTTAGTATAAAAGCTGGTCAAGACGATTGGAGCGTAATGTACTTCAACCGTTATATCGGTGAAATGGATGACTTAAGTGCTGGCAATAAAGTAGATTCAATTCTTTATCACAACATTTCAGCTAGTTACTTTATTAACGATAGCTGGATGCTAAGCGCTGGTGTTAAGAACTTAACTGATGAAGAGCCATCAAGAGTTTCGAACGGCAGTGACGGTGGTACTGTACCAGAAGTTTACGACACAATCGGTCGTACTTACTTCGCTGGTGTAACAATGAAGTTCTAATCGAACTTTACAGCATCAAAAAAGCCAGCATTTGCTGGCTTTTTTATTGGTTGATGAACTAAGCAATAATTATTAGCCCAATCCCTCACTCATTGCTTTCTTCTGTATCAGTTCAATTTTATAACCATCTGGATCTTCAACAAAAGCAATCTCAGTACTTCCGCCTGCTACAGGTCCTGGAGCACGGGTAACTTTACCGCCAGCTGCAGCAATCGCATCACATCGTTGATAGATATCTTCTTCGCCAATGGCGAGATGACCAAATCCAGTACCTAAATCGTAATTTTCAGTGCCCCAGTTATAAGTTAACTCAATCACTGCTTGGCCAGTTGATTCTTCACCAAAACCGACAAATGCAAGGGTATATTGATATTCAGCATTTTCTGATTGTCTGAGTAATTTCATGCCCATGACTTGAGTATAAAACTCAATACTGCGCTCAAGGTTACCGACTCGGATCATAGTATGTAATAGTTGCGACATAGGGTGCTCTTTAGTTATTGATTGGGTATTTTTTGTAAGCATAACAAATTTCTATTGCAGTTAAAAAATTGATTTAGAATATTATTTTTTGTTGTTTAACATCACATAATCACGGTTAAAAGCTGTGAAATATATCCATATTAGCTAGAATTAACTTATATTCATTTGGAGACAAGATAATGACAACAGAACTAAAAATGGCTCTAGGTACCTCAGTAGTAATCGCAATTTGTTTCAGTGCTTTTTTTGTATCGTTGTTTTAATAACCTTGACCAAATAGCCATAAAAAAACCGCTTAACGCGGTTTTTTTGTGTCTGTAATAAATTGATTCAATCTTCAGGGTAAACCTTGTCTTTGAACTCACACAAATCTTCTATCATACAGCTACCACAACGCGGCTTTCTTGCGATGCAGGTATAGCGTCCATGTAAGATAAACCAATGGTGAACATCGACTTTAAATTCAGCAGGGGTGACTGTAAGCATTTTTTCTTCAACTTGATCGACATTCTTGCCCATAGCAAACTTGGTTCGGTTCGCCATTCTGAAAATATGCGTATCAACAGCAATCGTCGGCCAGCCAAAGGCAGTATTGAGCACAACATTAGCTGTTTTTCTGCCTACGCCGGGTAGGGCTTCTAATGCTTCACGATTTTCTGGCACTTCACCACCGTGTAAATCGATTAACATTTTACAGGCTTTAATGACGTTAATCGCTTTGTTGTTATACAAGCCAATAGTTTTAATATAGGTTTTTAAGCCATCAACACCAAGGTCGTAAATTGATTGAGCTGTATTAGCAACTGGAAATAGTTTATCGGTTGCTTTGTTGACACTCACATCGGTTGCTTGCGCAGAAAGCGTTACCGCGACTAGCAATTCAAATGGGCTGGCAAAGTTAAGTTCTGTTTCAGGCTTAGGGTTATTATCTCTAAGCCTAGTCAGCATTTCATAGCGTTTTTGTTTATTCATTTTATTTATTCGTTATGTTGATATTTCAGTTATTTAACCGACTTTAGTGATCCGCGCACGTGCAATAGCTTCTGGTGCTTGTTGAGGTTTCTTTTGCTCAATTTTACTATCTATAACGTTTTTAAGTGCGATCAGTAATCCCATAGCGATAAACGCGCCAGGTGGCAACATTGCTAGCAAAAACGGTGTATCAACATTAAATACTTGAATGGTGAGGTTCGCTGCCCAGTCTCCCAGTAAGAGTTCTGCTCCATCAAATAAGGTTCCTTGGCCAAGTATTTCTCTCATACCGCCTAAAACAACCAAAATTGCCGTAAAGCCAACACCCATCATTAATCCATCAAATGCAGCACTGGTAACATTATTGCGAGACGCAAACGCTTCAGCGCGGCCAATAATGACGCAGTTTGTTACGATAAGTGGTAAGAAGATCCCTAAGGATAAGTAAAGGCCATAAGCATATGCGTTGATGAGTAACTGTACACAAGTCACTAGTGCGGCGATGATCATGACAAATACAGGGATGCGTATTTCTTTAGGAACAAATTCACGCACTAAAGAAACCAACACATTGGAGCCTACAAGCACAATGAGTGTTGCGAGGCCTAAACCTAACGCATTAGTGACTGTAGCAGTAACAGCTAAAAGAGGGCAAAGCCCAAGTAGTTGTACAAGCCCAGGGTTATTTTTCCACAACCCTTGCCATGCAATTTCACGATAATTAGTCATTTTCACGTCCACAATGATTGACGGTGTTATAAAGTGATTCTCTATTAGCGCTGACAAAAGCGAGCGCATTGTTAATGGCGTTGACGTATGCACGCGGTGTAATCGTTGCCCCAGTGAATTGATCTATGTCGCCACCATCTTTTTTAACTGCCATTGGCTTGCTATTTGGGTCGTACAATAAATTGCTAAAGTCTAATACCCAATCTGATTTACGAAGTTCAATTTTATCGCCAAGCCCTGGGGTTTCTTGATGAGTTAAGGTTCTAACACCTAATAACTCATTGTCATTATTAACACCTAAAATGATTTTAATGTCACCGTTATAACCATCTGGTGCAATAGCTTCAATTGCAATCGCTATAGGTTCATTATTCATCTTAGCAATATAAACAGGCAACGCTTCATCAGAACCAAGGAACTCTTGATTGGTCACTAAAATACAATCTTCAGTTAACTCATTATCATGCAAATGATTAGGGATAATTTGTTCTAAGATACCTGCAAGCTGTTTACGTTGCTGGTCGATAATTCGATCTTCGGTAAAAAAATTCACTGAAGCGACCAAGCCTGTGCAACAGAGTGCGAACAGGGCAAGGATAAGGCCGTTTCGAGTAATAATATTGAACATGTTTAATCCTGTAGTTTAGCGGTTTAATTTCCCGCGCGATGACCATATGAACGAGGACGGATATAGTAATCGATAAATGGTGCACACATGTTGGCAAGTAACACTGCAAACGCTACGGCATCAGGGTAACCACCGTAAGTTCTAATCACGAAAACTAATACACCAATAATGGCACCGAACAAGAGTCTTCCACGTGTACTGGTCGCCGCAGTGACAGGGTCAGTTGCAATAAAAAATGCGCACAACATTGTGCCGCCAGAAAATAGGTGCAGCATTGGGCTTGCGTGAGTGTCTGGGTTGAGTAAAAATCCGAAACCCGAACAAACGAATATTGCTAATAAAATACCAGTGCTAATGTGCCAACGTATGACGTTAAGTTTCAACATAATTAGGCCACCTGCAAGGTAGGCTAAATTGATCCAGAACCAACCAACACCAGTCATGCCATCAAATACATTACGCTGTAGGCTTTCACTACTTGTCATACCCATTGATAAGTCTGTTTTAAAGGTATCAAGCGGCGTGGCCATCGTATGGCCATCAACGGCAATTCTAAAATGATCTAAGCCTGCACTGGTAAATTCAAAAATGTGGGCAAAAGCTGCCACAATACCCACCTGATTCGCAGCTAATTCAGCAGGCGCTACCCAGTTAGTCATTTGCACTGGAAAGGATACGAGCAGTAATACATAAGCCGCCATGGCAGGGTTGAATATGTTATTACCTAAACCGCCATATAAGTGCTTAACAATCACCATCGCAAACCCGCAACCAATGACAGTCATCCACCAAGGGGTAAGTGGTGGGATTGCTATAGCGATTAATATCCCAGTAACCAATGCACTGTTATCAGATAAGGCATTTTTAATCGATTTATTACGAAGCTTCATTATTGCAGCTTCTGCCGATAAACAAGTTAATACAGCAATTAGGATTTGTACCAGAGTACCCATACCAAAAAAGTATACTTGAGCTAAAATGCCAGGAATTAAACATAATGCCACGCGTTGCATCACTTTATTGGTGTGCAATGTGGTGCTTACATGGGGAGAGGATGCAATTTTAAATGCCATGATTATTCCTTTTCGCTCAACTTCTGTTTATTAGCCAGTTTTTTCGCTTTGGCTTTTGCAACCGCTGCAGCTATACGTGCTTTTTTATCATCTACTGGTTCGCTTACATTAGAAGGCGTAACAGGCAGGGCACTTGTTTCCGTTTGAGCTGGTGAAATAAGGGCATCAGCATTTATTCTGTCATCAGACTCAACATCAGTTTTATTTTCAGATTCAGCTGCTTTTTGCGCTAGCTTTTTTGCTTTAGCACGTGCGACAGCAGCGGCTATTTTAGCTTTCTTATCATCAAGCGGTTTGGATACATCAGATTCCGTACCTGTGCCTATTTCCGTATGAACTTGTGGCGCTTGCTCTTGAGAAGACTGCTCTTGAGAAGACTGCTCTTGAGATGATTGCACTGGCGAACTTTGTATATCCGTATCGGCAGCTGACTCAGCTTGTTTTTGAGCTAGTTTTTTCGCTTTAGCACGAGCTACAGCAGCGGCTATTTTAGCTTTCTTATCATCAAGCGGTTCGGATACATCAGAATCCGTACCTGTACCTATTTCTGACTGAACTTGCACTTGTGGCGCTTGCTCTTGAGAAAACTGGTCTTCAGAAGATAGCACTTGCGAATTTGCTGCATCCATATCGCTGGCGGACTCAGCTTGTTTTTGTGCAAGCTTTTTCGCTTTAGCACGTGCAACTGCTGCCGCGATTTTAGCTTTTTTGTCATCAACGGGTTCGTTTTGAGCTGATGCAGTATCATTCTCTGACAGCGTTGCTTTATTCTGAGCTAATTTTTTTGCTTTAGCTCGAGCTACAGCGGCTGCAATTTGCGCTTTTTTATCATTAACTGCAGGTAAATTATCAGTTGATGCATTTTCATCTGGAGTATTCGATATTGTTGATTGATTGGCTAACTTCTTCGCCTTAGCTCGCTCAATGGCCGCTTTTACAGCTGCAGATTTATCTGTCGCTGGTTTGTCTTGTTTACTTTCTTGTTCTGCTGCTAACTTTTTAGCTGCGACGCGCGCCATGGCTTCAGCGACAGTATTTTTATTGCTACTAGCATTTGCCGCAGCTTTGCGTTTTTCTGCAGCTAAACGAGATTTCTCTTCTCGGGCAAGTTTTTCATCTTCTAAACGTTTGAGTCGTGCTTCAAAGCGAATTTTTGCTTGTTCAGCTTGTTGTTTTTCTTCAGCTTCATTTTTTAATGCCGATTTAGCAACGCGATAGTATTCCACTAATGGAATGTCACTTGGGCAAACAAAACTACAACAGCCGCATTCAATGCAATCTTTTAAATTAAAGCTGGCTGCTTTGTCGTATTCTTCCGCTTTAGCATGCCAAAATAGTTGCTGTGGTAATAATAAAGCAGGGCAGACAACGGCGCATTCACCACAACGAATACAGGCTTTTTCTTCGACATCAGGTGCGATTTCGTTGGCACTTGGCGTCAGAATACAGTTAGTGCCTTTTAATACAGGCACATTATAATCAGGTAGCGCGTAACCCATCATAGGGCCACCAATAATCACTTTCTGATTAATATCTGCGTTAAAACCGACTTGCTGCAGCGCATATTCAACGCTAGTACCTATCGAAATCCAATAATTACCCGGTTGAGTAACTTGTTCACCCGTTAAAGTGACGAGTCGTTCGATAAGTGGTTTCCCATGTAAAACAGCATCTTGAATAGCATATGCAGTACCAACATTGTGCACCACCACACCTTGCTGAGCTGGAATACTGCCAGTTGGGACTTCTCGGCCGGTAATAATTTGTATTAATTGTTTCTCACCACCTGAAGGGTATTTTGTTGGTATAACGGTGATTTTGACAATGGAGGTTAAATCATCAAATCTTGCTAAACATTGCTGCATAGCAAGAGTCGCTTCTGGTTTATTATCTTCAATTGCAACAACAATACGTTGTGGTGTTAGCAACTGATTAATAATTTGAATACCCTTAAAAATCTCTAAAGCATTCTCACGCATTAATACATCATCAGATGTGATGTAAGGTTCACACTCAACACCATTGATAATAACTAAATCGATTTCACTCGCTGGGTTAAGCTTTATATGACTCGGAAAAGTTGCACCACCCATTCCAGCAATACCAGCTTGCTTAATTTTATCTAAAATTTGCTGATTTGATAATTCATCTAAAGCTGACTCTTGATAGTCAATTGTTTGATTAAGGCCGTCAGCTTCGATTATACAAGTAAGTGTTGGTAGCCCTGAAGCATGGTTACTTGACTGTAAGCTGATATCAATAACATGGCCGGAAACTGGGGAATGCACTGGTAAGTACATAAAACCTTCGCCATCGGTTAATTTTTGGCCCTGTTTTACCTGCTCGCCCACTTTAATGCTGAGCCGAGCGCAATCACCTACTTGTGGTAATGGAACTCGATATTGGCTAGCAGGCGTTAATCGCTTGGCTGTCGATTGATTTGAAAGTGATTTGAGTTGCGGCGGATGGATCCCTCCAGGAGAGTGCCATAACGTTCCTTTATCAATTTGTTCTAATAAAGTTAGCACTGAGAGTCCTCTTTTACAGCTTTATCTTCTTGCTTCATTCTGATGGTGACAGTTCTATCTTCTACGACTGTGACTGGAATACTCGCTAACTTCCAATCCCAATTTTTAAGATTTTGTTCAACGGGGATCATATCAATACAGTCAACAGGGCAAGGTTCGACGCATAAGTCACAACCTGTACAATCTTTGGCAATGACAGTATGCATGAGCTTGCCCGCGCCTAAAATGGCATCGACAGGACAGGCTTGTATGCACTTTGTGCAGCCAATGCACTCATCCTCGCGGATGTAAGCCACTTTTTTTACGGCTTCTTGTGCAACTTCATTTAATGGTTCTGGGTCAACACCCATTAAGCCTGCAAGTTTTTCCATGGTAGCGGTGCCACCGGGAGGGCATTTATTAATGTTATCGCCATTTGCTATGGCTTCTGCGTAAGGCCTGCAACCTGGGTAGCCACATTGGCCACATTGTGTTTGAGGTAATAAGGCTTCGACCTGATCAATAATTGGGTTACCTTCAACTTTAAATTTAATTGAGGCGTAACCTAATATTAATCCGAAAATTAGTGCTAGAAGTGTCAGCACAACGACAGCAATTGCAATACTCGACATGACTATTTAACCAGCCCCGCAAATCCCATAAAGGCTAAAGACATTAAACCTGCAGTGATCATGGCAATAGCGCCGCCTTTAAACGGGAGTGGCACATCTGCAGCGGCTAAACGTTCTCGCATGGCAGAAAATAAAACCAGCACCAATGAAAAACCAACTGCAGCACCAAAGCCATATACAGCTGATTGAATAAAGTTATGATCTTCATTTACGTTTAGCAGGGCGACACCGAGTACCGCACAGTTGGTGGTAATTAGCGGTAAATAAATGCCTAAGGCGCGATGTAAAGATGCACTGGTTTTTTGGACTAACATTTCAGTAAACTGCACGACAACGGCAATGACTAAAATAAAGCTCATTGTGCGTAAATAAGTTAATCCAAATGGCTGTAGTAAAAACTCATTAGTTAGATAGCTTAAGATAGAGGCTAAAGTTAGTACAAATGTGGTAGCCATCGACATTCCGATGGCGGAGGCAAGTTTACTAGATACCCCCATAAAAGGGCACAAGCCAAGAAATTTTACTAAAACGAAATTGTTAACCAGTACGGTACCAATTAACAGTAAGAGATAGTCTGTCATTACTACACTTTTCTATTTGATATTAGCTCTATTATCTAAGGTTTAGGGTCGAGAAACAACGGATAAAAAAAAGGGTTATGTAAATATTAACCCTATTTTGGAAGATTGGTCTTACATTGATTATTTATTTATCAGTTTTAGCGATGATTTCAGGCCTAGCAATATAATATCCTTGCAAGCCATCAACTAACATTTTTTCTAATGTTAGTTTTTCATCTTGTCTTTCAACGCCAGTTGCGATGACTTTTATGCCAATGCGACGTGAAATATCAACAATCATTCTGACAAAGAATTTGTTGTTATTGTCTTGGTCAATACCGTCGCTATAGCTGCTATCAAGTTTAATCACATCGGGTTTTACTTCTCGGAAAAATTTAAATGATGAAAAGCCTAAACCAAATTGCTGGATGGCAACTCTTGCTCCGACCTTATGCATTTCGTGAACAAAACGGCGACTAGCAGTGACATTTTGTTGCATACCCGATTCACTGACTTCGAACACAAGCCTTGCCGAGGTCGAACGGTGGCTTGATAAAATATCTCTCAGCCAAGAAACAAATATTTCTTGTAGGGCAGAAGATGCACTGATATTGACGCCAAAATTACCGGTTAAACTTGGGTTTGCATTGAGTAACTGTAAGGTGTGAACCACGATCATTTTATCTAAATCGATATTCAAACCGTGACGTTCCGACATGGCAATAACGCTGGCTGTGGGTAAGTTTGAACCTTCAGTATTAAAAAATCGCGCATAAAGTTCGCGGTATACATCGACTTGATTGTTACAAGGCAGTATCGGCTGTTGAAAGAACTTAAGACTTTTGCGATTAATTAATTCATTAATCGTTACTTTCCAGTGGTCATCACCTAATTGTTCGTTGCCGGTAAATTTTTCAAGAATATGGTAACGATTGAGTCCTGAAGTTTGCGCTATGCTCACGGCTGTGTCTGCCAAGGTTAACAGCGCATGAGTATCGCTATTACTTTCAAATGGCACCATGCCACTATGGGCAATGTTATCGGTTTCAACAGTTTGAGCATACTCATCGAAGTAGGCTTTTAATGTGACTAAAAATTGTTCGCCTTCTTTTACTGTAATGTCTTGGATAAACAGCGCAAAATCACTACTTGATACGCGATAATATTCACTCACCCCCGATTTAGCTGCAGCGCGTCTTATACAAGAAGCAATTTGACTTAAGTAATCATCACCCGCTTCACGGCCATGTAATTGATTGATGGTTGATAAATCTGCGGCTTTAATTATTGCAAGCACACCAAACTGTTTTTTGTCAGAGTTACTGATACTTTTCATATAATCATTAAAGCGACGGCGGGTAGAAAAGCCCGTAACAGGATCTTGATATGCCGCTTTTGCTAGTAAATCATTTTCTTTATGAAAATTACCAATGCTGGTTTTAAGCTCTATACGGCTTTTTTCAAGCGCGATACCAATGGGTTTTAAAGAACCTCTTAAGCGAGATGTTTGAACGGCTTGGAAGGTGAGGTTCGGAATGTTGTCGATATAATCGCAAAGGTATTTTATGCCACGACGATGCAGCATCATTAATATAGCAAAGCTAATCATGAGAATAAGGTAAGCAAAAATAACCAGGGTCGCGGCTTTTTCTAAATTGACGAAACTTGCAGATATGACTGATTTAGTGCTGAGTCTGACTTGCAAGCGACCATTGGGTAATGACTTTGTATGACCTAATTGAATGCTGAAAATTTTGTCTTCAAATTCTGCATCACTTTTTGCCAATGTGCCGAAGGTATAGTTGAGATCACTGTCGCTTTCATGGATATATTGAAAAAACTGAAAGGTAAAATTTTGGGACAGGGTGTTGAATACCGTTTCACCGTTTTCATCCCACTCAGTCATATTATCAATATGTGTGATGTAGTTTTGGATGGCTAATGCGCCTTGTTGCTGCATTTCTTTATTTTCCAGATCATAAATCCGGAAAAACAGTAGTCCAAAAATCACAAACAGTACTAATTGGAATGATTTCGATAAGCCCATGGATAGTCCATTTCCTGTAATAATCTGATGTCATCATACATTTATGTATAGCGGCAAAAAATTAAAAAGCTATAACAAATAAAGGAGTTAACACTAAGATTGTAGTGTAAATTTTAGGAAATTATAAAGGAATTTAAAAAAGATAGATATCAAGAAAGGGTATAATACTGACAAAGCGTCAAAATCTTGGCTCCCCGGACTGGACTCGAACCAGTGACATACGGATTAACAGTCCGCCGTTCTACCAACTGAACTACAGGGGATTTGAAGATTTATAAGAAGTGGCTCCCCGGACTGGACTCGAACCAGTGACATACGGATTAACAGTCCGCCGTTCTACCAACTGAACTACAGGGGAA
>NZ_JAUOSO010000020.1:0-90670 GCF_030548905.1 Shewanella sp. 2_MG-2023 | reverse complement strand
AGTGTTTCGCTATTGCGCTCTGCCGTGTCAGTGGATGCGCATTATAGGCAAATCAGATTTTCGCGCAAGGGCTTTTTAAAAGAAAATGACAGAAATATGAATGACAGATGAACTTTTAAACGAAACGCATAAAAAAGGGACTAAATAGTCCCTTAATCCAGCTATAGCAGCATTTATTCACCAAAGAATCTTGATTCTTGTTTAATAGTCACTGCTTTACCTTCAATGTTGGCGTCAACGACTAAGTTAATTTTTGTCACTGTTCGTTCCAATTGGCCAGGATCTACTGCAATACTAATAGGTAGTGTTAATACTTCACCCGCTTTGATTGCAACTTGTTTTGGTCCATTCCACTCATATCCTTCTAAACCGTCCATTGAAAGTTGATACTCTTGAGCTTGTTCGGTCTTGTTGAGCAGTTTCAAAGTATAGGTATTTTCAACTAAACCATCATTAGTGATACGGTAAAGGGCGTTTCGATCACGAATCACATCCATACGCAAAGGTGCGATTGTGGCACTGGCATAAACGAACACTAATATCATCACTGTTAATGCTACGCCGTAACCTATCAGTTTTGGTCTTACGATCGTCTCTTTTACATCTTCCAGCTTATTTTCGGTTGTATAACTAATTAAGCCTTTGTCATAGCCCATGCGCTCCATTGTAGTGTCACAGGCATCAATACAGGCTCCGCAGTTAATACACTCGTATTGAAGTCCATTGCGAATATCGATACCAGTCGGGCAAACTTGCACGCACAAGTCACAATCAATGCAGTCTCCCAAGCCCATTTCTTTATGGTCAGCTTTACGAGATCTCGGCCCTCTGGTTTCACCACGTTTACTATCGTAACCCACTATATAAGTGTTCTTATCAAACATCGCCGCTTGGAATCGGGCATATGGGCACATGTGGATACACATAATTTCGCGCATCCAACCTGCATTACCGTAAGTAGCAAAGGTAAAAAACACCACCCAAAAATAAATGCTTAGATCAGCATTTAAGGTAAATACATCTATATACACCTCGCGACTTGGTACGAAATACGACACAAAGGTCATTGCAGTTAATAATGAGATGAGTATCCAGGAGGTGTGTTTGGCGGTTTTTCGCCATAGCTTATTAAAGCTCCATGGCATTTGGTCTAATTTAATGCGCTTATTACGTGCGCCTTCAAATTTTTCTTCAAACCAAATAAAGATAAAGGTCCACACGGTTTGCGGACACGTGTAGCCACACCATACCCTCCCAAGATAAGTCGTCACAAAAAACAAGCCAAATGCAGCAATCGTAAAGAGTGCTGCGAGTAAGGTTAAATCCTGTGGCCAAATAGTCAGCCCAAAAATATGAAACTTCTGTTCTGCTAGGTTAAACCAAACCGCTTGGCGATCTCCCCAAGGCAGCCAAGGTAGTATTAAAAAGAATGACATGGTTGCCCAGCCAATACGCCTTCTAACAGTCGTCCATAAACCTGTCACTGCGCGAACATAAATACTATTACTCGGATTAAATCTATCTGCCTTACTGGCATCGGGTTGGTGGATTTTAATCCGTTTTTGTTTGGCGTAATCTTTAGGTGTAGATTCTTGTGTCATCTTAATGCCTTACTACTTATAAAAGGGGCAAAGAAAGTGGCAGTTACCAAATATAAGTTATCGTTTTTAGTCAAAAAAACCTATTAACTGCTACACACTCGTATATAGAGTGTTAATTGAGTATATTATACTCGTATTATTCATGGTTATTCACTTTAATTGGACTAAATGATGAGAGGCTGGATCCTTATTGCACTGATTGGCGGTGTTATTTACTACTTTGCGACCGAAACAAATAAATTAGATGAACCTATTGCTGAAATTCAGTCTGTCATAAACAGCGCTGATGACAAGGTGACATCAATGACAGGCACAAAGATCATAAGAAAGAGTGAGAAGGTTATTGCAATTCCTTCAGGTGTAATAGAAAGACTTTCAGACAAAGAGGCCTCTGAATTCAAAGCTATCTTTACTGATAATAGTACTGTGGCAGCATTTAAAGATGACTACTGCGGCTTTGGTGCTAGACACCCAGTTATTGGCAAAGAAAACCTGCAATTAATCTGTGACAAGATATAAATTTAACTTTCCTGACATCTGTCAATTGACCTGAGATTTAATTCAGCCTAGCCTTTGGATATTCGATTGAAAAAGGCTAGTAAAATGACTCAACAGGTTTCCGATATTTTCGACCCATCACTTTGGAACACAGTAAGCGACTTCGACTTTGAAGACATCACTTACCATCGCGCAAAAGACCAAGGCACAGTAAGGATTGCGATTAATCGTCCCGATTGTCTTAACTCTTTTCGCCCTAAAACCGTAGACGAGCTCTACACCGCACTAGATCATGCTCGCCAATGGTCTGATGTTGGTTGTGTGTTAATTACTGGAAACGGCCCTTCGGCTAAGGGACAGCATTCTTTCTGTGCTGGCGGCGATCAGCGTATTCGTGGCAAAGATGGCTATAAATATGAAGGTGCAGAAGAAGGTAAACCTGATGTCGCACGTATGGGTCGTCTACATATATTAGAAGTACAGCGACTCATCCGCTTTATGCCTAAAGTGGTTATTGCTGTTGTTCCTGGTTGGGCTGTTGGCGGTGGCCACAGTTTACACGTGGTGTGTGATTTAACCTTGGCCTCAAAAGAGCATGCGGTATTCAAACAGACTGATCCGGATGTAGGCAGTTTTGACTCAGGTTACGGCAGTGCTTACTTAGCTAAAATGATTGGCCAAAAACGCGCTCGTGAAATTTTCTTCCTTGGTTTTAATTATACTGCAGATGAAGCATTTGATATGGGCATGGTAAACCGTTCTATACCACATGCCGAACTAGAAACTGAAGCATTATCTTGGGCAAAAGAAATCAATAGTAAGTCTCCTACTGCAATGCGCATGCTTAAATATGGCTTTAACTTGCCAGATGACGGCTTAGTGGGTCAGCAACTATTTGCAGGTGAAGCAACTCGTCTTGCTTATGGTACTGAAGAAGCTCAAGAAGGCCGTGATGCATTCCTTGAAAAACGCGATCAGGATTTTTCTAAATTCCCTTGGCATTATTAACGCCACTCGCTCACTAATCTAGCTTCAAAGATAAACCCTCTGCAATTATTGAGAGGGTTTATCTAACTTCCCAATGTTTCTTCTGAGCATAAACATGAATAAAACCCACCAAAACTCTGATTTTATTTGTTTTTAGTATAAAAAAATACACCTACAAAACCTTAATCGAATAAACCTTTCGTCTTAATTGGTAAAAAACACTTTAAATGATAATAAGAACTGTTATCATTTAAATCAAATCAACACCAATACTGAAAAGGCTTTAATCATGAAAAAAACTATCTCTTTCGCAATTTTACATTTCAGCGTCGCTTTTACGATTACCTACCTACTAACAGGCAGTATTGTCATTGGTGGGGCGGTCGCTTTAATTGAACCTGCAGTGAATACAGTGGTGTTTTATTTCCATGACAAAGTCTGGAATCGCATTGAAGCAAATGAAACAGCTAATAATGACTTGGCCAGTATTGCTGTTTCATAATCTTTGTTCTGATTGAAAGCGTTATAGCGAAGCTATTTTGGCGGAGTTTCTTTCTCTAAACCCAACTTTTTAGCTAACGGTGCGATTGCGCCACCTTGAATAAAGATAGAGAACAATACAAAAAAGAACACCATATGCACGATATCAATCGCGCCAGGTACGCCTGCTGCTGCAGGTATAAGTGCAAACACAATTGGCGTTGCGCCTTTTAAACCGATCATGGATATAAATAGTCGTTTTTTCCAGGTTGCTTTTACAAAAGGTAAATAGCACAGTTGCACGGCTAATGGCCTTGCGACAAAAATTAATAATAAACCAGGGATAATAGACGCCCAAAATACGGTCATTAATGTTTGTGGGAAAATCTGTAGTCCCAATACAATAAACATCAATGCCTGTGCTAACCACGATAGGCTGTTAAAGAAGTGCAAATTAACCTGCTGACCACGTTTAATCCCATTACCAATCACCACACCAGCAATGTAAGAAGCCAATAGAATATTGCCTCCCATTAATTCCGCACCATAAGTCGCAATAATAAAACTCGCCAAGACAAACACAGGAATGAGCCCGTATTCAGATAAGCTTATTTTACTCAATAAGGTCACTGCAATTTTACCAATCAAAAAGCCAACAACTACCGCGACCAATATCTGAGTGACTAAATCTAAGCTTAACGACGACAGTGTCACTGATTGCGTCGATGAAAGCGCCATTTCTGTCAGCACAATCACCATTAGCATAGCTACAGGGTCATTGGTTGCTGATTCAAATTCCAAAACCGTATCGGTTTCTTCTTTTAACTTGAGTTTTTTAGATTCCAAAATTGAAAACACAGCTGCAGCATCGGTTGATGACACGACTGCCGCGAACAACAAACAGGTAATAAAATTAAAATCGAGTAATAAGTACAGTATTGCAGCAAATATAATCGTAGTAAAAACAACCCCAAACGAGGCTAATACTCCGCCCTCTTTATATGCCACCTTAATTTTTGCTGTTGAGGTGTTTAAGCCCCCCACAAAAACAATCACATTTAAAGCAAGCCCACCTATCCAAGCCGTTTTGTCTAAATTGTCATATACAAAGTTAAACTCACCATTACCCAGTGATAAGCCAACGCCCATGAAGATAAATAGCGACGGAATACCAAGCGTACGAGATGGGTGATGTAATAGAATGCCAATAACAATCAGAATAGACATTCCAATCATGATCATCTCGGTTGTCATAAAGCCACCTTTAGGAATTGAATAAGCGCATTTTGATGGATTAGCTTTTTGGAGTAAAAGCCAAAGTTATAAAGGTAGAGAGTCTTATAACTTAACGGACTATAAAGCACGACTGTAATAAAACTTTAATAAAATAATTAACCAATATTAGTTTGCGCACAATATAGCACTTTTCTTACAGCTAAGCTTAAAATAGCCTTAAACAACTATTAACACAAAACTATTCAGTCAGTTAAATTTCTACACCTAACGGACAAAAAAACAGCCAGGCTGCGCACTACAAAACTTTAGCCTCACTT
Source organism: Shewanella sp. 2_MG-2023 (assembly GCF_030548905.1). NCBI lineage: Bacteria > Pseudomonadati > Pseudomonadota > Gammaproteobacteria > Alteromonadales > Shewanellaceae > Shewanella > Shewanella sp. 2_MG-2023. Next base: position 85,551 of record NZ_JAUOSO010000020.1, on the reverse strand, counting down.
AAGAAAACCTCATATCTTTTTGCTAAATTATAGTTAACAAACCACAAGCACCAACATTTAAGTAACATATAAAAAACATAACCTTAGATGCGTAACATAGAAAATAAAGCACCCCATTCCACTGTAACTTTACTGTCATATTGATCTGTCTTAATGCACTCGCTTCAAATTACAGCGTTGAAAGAAGCACCCTAACTTCAGATATCCAAGACGGATATTGAAACAAATAATAAGTGGAATTTGTGATGAAAAAAGTGATTGGTTTATTAACTGCTGTTGGCTTAATGACGGCACCTCTTGTTCAAGCTGGTACTGTAACAGTATCTGGCTCAACATCTGTTGCACACGTTATGGAAGTGCTAGCAGAGAACTATCAAAACACTGCTAAAAAGAACGTTGAAGTACAAAGCACTGGCTCTTCTGCTGGTATTCGTGCAGCGAAAGACGGCACCAGCATGATTGGTATGTCTTCTCGTAACGTTAAAGAGAATGAGTTAAACGATACAACAAAAGAAATCGTTATTGCTCGTGATGGTATTGCTGCAGCAGTAAACAAAGCAAACCCTGTTCAGAACTTAACTCAAGAACAAATTTCAAAAATCTATCGCGGCGAAATCAAAAACTGGAGCGAAGTTGGCGGTGAGTCTCGCCCAATCGTTGTCGTTACTCGAGAAAACGGATCAGGTACTCGTGGCGCATTTGAAGAAATCATGAAGCTACAACGTACGGTTAATGGCCACAAAGTAACGGCTATTACACCAACTGCTCAGGTAGGTAACGGTAACGGTATGATCAAGACCATCGTTGCTAACAACCCATTTGCAATCGGCTATATCTCATTGGGCAGTGTTGATGACTCACTACGCGCCTTAAATGTTGACGGTGTTGAAGCAAGTGATTCAAACATCGCAGCTGGCGACTATCAAATTGCTCGCCCTTTCATCGTATTAGTGAATAACAAACCACACCCGAACGCAGAAGGCTTTATCGACTTCATCATGTCTGAAGATGGTCAAAGCATTGTTGCTGAAGAAGGTTACATCCGCGTTCAGTAATAATTACAACTAAGTTTTTAAGAGGAGCTTGCGCTCCTCATTTGTAGTTTCTACAAATATTTAAATGATTTAATCATCAGTACGACCCTGAGGCATATGATGAATACAGCAACTAAAGTCCAATCTACAGGACTACAACTTGCACCTAAGAACACCGTGGACATAAAAGAAATCTTCTTTCATGGTCTATTCCTATGTTGCGCTATGGTTGGCGTTCTATCCGTTTCTACCATTGGATGGTTTGTATTTAATGAAGGTTTACCAGCATTCAAAGAAGCTGGAGTAACCGAGTTTGTAACAGGTAAAGAGTGGTTGCCACCAGCGCTATACGGCATTTTCCCAATGATAGTCGCCTCGATAATCTCAACTGCAGGCGCAGTTATTATCGGTGTTCCTATTGCCATCCTTACTGCGGTATTCCTTGCTGAAATAGCACCTAAATGGCTAGCAGACTTAGTAAGACCGGCCGTAGAGTTACTGGCAGGTATTCCATCTGTTGTTTACGGTTTTTTCGGGTTGGTGATTATTGTTCCAGCTATCGAAACCCTATTTAATATTCCTGCAGGTAACACAGTTTTAGCGGGGATCATTGTGTTGGCGATTATGATATTGCCAACTGTAATTACTATTTCAGAAACCTCAATTAGAGCATTGCCTTCGGTATACAAAGAAGGCGCATTAGCACTTGGGGCATCACATGTTTACAGCATTTTTAAAGTACTCATCCCCGCGGCTAAAAGTGGCATCTTAACTGGTGTAGCTTTAGGCGTTGCGCGCGCTATTGGCGAAACGATGGCAATTATCATGGTGATGGGGAATGCACCAGCAATGCCAGGCTCATTGCTTGAACCAGCAAGAACATTAACTGCAAATATCGCGATGGAAATGTCCTATGCAACAGGCATCCACTCAAGTGCCTTATATGCTACCGGTATCGTGCTATTAGCATTTATCGTATTGCTTAACGGTTCACTGTTATATCTAAACCGCAAGAGAGCTTACTAATCATGTCTAAGTTTACTCAATCAAACTCGACTATTTCGACACTGAAAGACTCGAAATCATTACTATCGAGAGAAAACCAAGATAAATTGCTGCATGGCGCTATTTGGGCAGCAGCAGGCATCACCATCTTATTTTTACTATGGGTGGTATGGCACATCTTATCTAATGGTTTAAGCCATGTAAGCTGGGAATTTATCACTGGTTCTTATACCCGAATCGGTGAAGCATCAGGTATATGGGCAATGATTGTTTCAACCGTTTATATGGTGCTACTTTCATTAGCTTTTGCTGCGCCTATAGGCATTATGACGGCAATTTACTTAACTGAATACGCGGCTCCTGGCAGTAAGTTCGTGCAAGTCATTCGTTTTTGTACTGAATCATTAGCGGGTATTCCTTCTATTGTTTACGGTTTATTCGGTATGACATTCTTTGTGACTACCTTAGGACTTGGTTTCTCTATCCTTTCAGGTGCACTAACACTCGCAATGCTCATTTTACCCGTGATTATCCGAACCACTGAAGAAGCATTAATGGCTGTTCCTATGAGTTACCGTGAAGGCGGTTATGCGCTAGGAAGCAGTAAAATCTACACCATTTGGCGTCTCATTTTACCGAGCGCTTTACCAGGTATTGTCACGTCAGTCATTTTAAGTACTGGCCGCGTTATTGGAGAGTCTGCACCGGTATTTTTAACCGCAGGTATGGTGACTCAAATTCCTGAATCAGTATTAGATTCAGGCCGAACATTGACCGTTCATTTATATAAGTTAACCCAAGAGTTATTTACTCAACATGAGTGGGATCAAGCCTACGCAACTGCAACCATATTGATTGTATTAGTACTGGTATTGAATTTAACAACCAAAGTGATTGCGACCCGATTAAATAAACAATCTTAATCAATACGCAAATAGTCATAAACAAATAGCAATAACACGTAAAAAGTCGTGTTAGATAAAGGCCTGAAAATGAACAAACTTGAAGTAAACAACTTAGATTTATTCTACGGTGAGAACCACGCACTAAAAGATATTTCAATCAATATCCCATCACGCCAAGTCACTGCATTAATTGGTCCTTCTGGGTGTGGTAAATCAACGCTACTTCGTACTTTAAATCGAATGAATGATTTGGTTGCGGGCGTAAAAATCACTGGTACTGTCGCATTTGAAGGCGAAGATATTTATGCCGATGTAGACGTTAAAAACTTAAGAATGCGTGTTGGTATGGTTTTTCAAAAACCAAACCCATTCCCAATGAGTATTTATGAAAACATTGCTTTTGGTCTAAAAGCTCAAGGCGTTAAAGATAAAAAAGTAATTGATCAAGTAGTAGAAGAATCACTTCGCGGCGCAGCATTATGGGAAGAAGTGAAGGATCGCTTGAATACGCCAGCGTTTGGTCTTTCAGGTGGTCAACAACAACGTCTTTGTATTGCCCGTGCTATTGCTATGGAGCCAGAGGTCATCTTAATGGACGAGCCAACCAGTGCGCTTGATCCAATTGCGACCCATAAAATTGAAGAGTTAATGGATGAGTTACGCAAAAAGTTCACCATCGTAATTGTGACCCATTCAATGAACCAGGCAAAGCGTATTTCAGATAGAACCGCGTTCTTTTGGATGGGTGAGTTGGTTGAACAAGGCGAAACACATCAAGTATTTAATAATCCCCAAGACGCACGTACTCAAGGGTATGTTAGCGGTGAGTTTGGTTAATATTAATCACTGATATATAGATATAAAGCCTCCATTGCTATGGGGGCTTTTTTATCGGTCTATAGTATGTTTTAGTATATTGATAATAAAAGGACAATTTAAAAAGGATTTTAAAATGAAGTACATATTTATTACAGCTGCCTTACTCACATCCCCTTTAGTTCAAGCAGCTACAGATGAAGCGCACCATGTCATCAGTGCTGGAGCTGGCATGGGCTTTTTAAGTGGAGAAATGGATCAGGGTAATAATGATTTTGAGCTTAATTATGACTTTGCATATCGATATCAGTTTGATAATTATTGGGGCGCTGAAGTTGGCTATAGACACCAGGATGTAACTTTTACCAATTGGTTTGACTCTGCATTTGATAAATACTCCTTAAATGACGCTGAAAGTTTCCGTATTGCTGCAGTCTACTCTTACCCACTATCACTTAGAAATCGCTTAGTACTCAAGCTTGGCGTCACTGATTACTCGATCGATGCGACTGACTATAGAGAAGATAGTTCAGGAATTAATGACACTGTCGATGGAAATGGTTTATTAGCCTCTATCGGATGGCGTTTTGATTTTAATATGGGACTTGAGCTTGCTGTAATATACTCGTATCAAGATTTAGATATTATTGAAACACATTCCTATACCACGAGTTTAGGTTATCGTTTTTAAGAAAAATCAAACAGTAAAAAAATGAACCTAAGAGTTGTTAGTGCAACTCTCTAACTTTGAATGAGTTAATTGTGGCAAAACCCAACCCGAAAGGCCCAAGCCGCACCGTTGATATTTTCTGTGCTAAATGTAAAGCCCAGTTGTTTAAGTACCGCAAAAGCGGAAAAGGTGCGTTAGTGAAGTGCTTTAAAGAGCGTATTGTCGATGACTACACCAAAACCGCTTGTGTTTGCCCTAATTGCAGCATCACCTTTGCTAGAGATTGTTTAGTCCGTGGCACCCCTGCATTTAAAATGATTGGCGGTAAAGTCACCATGAAATGACTTAGATCCTGATGAAGATACGTCACCCTTTATCAATAATCTTTTTCACGACATTTATAGCTGCAACATAATTGTTAGCTCAAGTTCAATAAACTGAGTCATTTAATAAATAAAAAACTCTAAAACCTGCCAACCTATTGAGTTAAGTATCAATACATCTACTGATTTCTAGCTAATATTTCTAATCATAAACTCGATTTTTATAGAACGTTTTTTAGTGTGAAAAGAGGTAACAAATGAAAAGATTGAGCTCAGTCGCTATTGCTAGCTGTTTACTTATAGGGCCACCAGTATCAGCCGCTCAACAACTATCAACAGAAGATGCTATTGGCATGGCAGGATTAATGATCTGCGATGTATTTTATAGTGACATTGAATCTGAAGAGTCAGCAAGCCAAACAGCTATCATCAAAAAATTAATGGCTGATAAATATAAAACAGGTATTGAAGAAATGATGATGACACAACGCACAAGCGATGAATTAGATTTATATATTGCAAAATTCGAAGCGTCAGATGAAGACAACAAATTTAATTTATGCAAAGAAGCCATACAATATACTCAAGACAGCAGCGTTGCGAATTTAGGAATGAGATAATCACTTAATCATTTTATTATCAAGCAGCCTAGCAATGATGAGCTTCAATTTCATGACTTGCTAGACGCAGCTAAATTCCACTACACTTTTATTATTATATTAGTGGAGTTTAACATTGAATATACCCGATATTGGCTTTAACCATCAGCAATCAGATGAAGAAGAACTCGAGGTTATTGATCTCGCCTCGATATATCAAAGAGCCAATATCGACCACAACCCACAGCTCCCCCATAAAGTGAATTTCTTTATGCTCATTTATATAGAGCAAGGCGAGGGAGTGCACATGATTGATTTCAATGATTACTCTTTCAATGCTGGTTCTGTATTACTGATCCAGCGAGAACAGGTCCATGCATTTGATTTCTCTGCTAAGCCGCAGGGTAAAGTACTTATTTTTACGCAAGCATTTTTAGATCAAGTACATGCCAATATGCGCTTACCTAAGTACACTCCAACACACCTTAACCAGCAACACTCACCTCAATTCAATCTAGATCAACCGACTTGCCAGAGAGCCAATTTATTAATCGAACAAATAACATTAGAGGTTAATCACCCACAAACTGATCCATTAGTTATCATGTATTTATTTTCAGCTCTTGCTTTGATATTACACCGGGTTCGACCCGAAGCAAAACATGACAAAATGTCGTTAGATCAAAATGTTAAACTTGCACGCTTTTTTGAGTTAATGCAGCAACACTTCCGTAAAACTCGAGATGCAAGCTGGTATGCCAACCAAGTTAATACAACTTATAAAACCTTGAACCACATCTGTAAGCTAGCAACTGGCTTAACAGCTAAACAAATGATTGATGCTTTTACCGTTATAGAAATCAAACGCCATATTGTCATAAGTAAAAAGCCTTCCCAGCAAATTGCTTATGACTTTGGTTTTGACGATGCTAGCAACTTTGTTAAGTACTTCAAAAATCAAACCAATATCACACCAAGTCAGTTTTTAAAGCAGGTTAGTTAACCACTAGCGTCTTTCTTTAGGTTCGATATTTACCATTTTTACACTTAAATACACTCTGCCCAATTACTCCACTGATCTCTAATATTGCTCTCAAGCCAATTGAGGACAAAACAATGACAACACCTAACCTTATTAAACATTCACTTATAGCAGCCAGTATCTTTAGCCTTATCGCATGTACATCAAATCAGGAAATAATAACTATGGCAGACTCAAGCGCTCAATCATTATCTAATAAGCAAAAAGCTGTAGCGGTAATCTCAAGTATCGAAACAGGCGAGCAAACAGCCATTGGTTACATCAACCCAGAAAAGTATATCCAACATAATTTAGCGGTAGCAGATGGATTAGCAGGCTTTGGGGCGGTGCTGCAGCAGCTTCCCGAAGGAAGCGCAAAAGCCAAAGTTAAACGTGCATTCCAAGATGGTGAATATACCTTCACCCACACTGAATATAATTTCTTTGGCCCTAAAGTTGGCTTTGATGTGTTTCGCTTTGAAGAAGGAAAAATTGTTGAGCACTGGGACAATCTTCAAGCAATAACACCAAGCAACCCAAGTGGCAGAACCCAACTTGATGGCGCGACGGAAATAACAGATTTAGATAAAACAGATTCGAATAAAGCAATTGTCGCTGATTTTGTCGCAACAATATTAATGGAAGGCAATATGAGCAAGATTAATCAATTTATTGATAATGACGACAATGCTTATATCCAACACAACCCAGCAATTGCAGATGGTCTAAGCGGGTTAGGCAAAGCTTTAGGTGAACTTGCCGCAGCTAATATGCCTATGATTGTGACCAAAAACCATAAAGTACTCGGAGAAGGCAACTTTGTGCTTTCCATTAGCGAAGGAACATTCATGAACCAGCACGTCGCTTTTTATGATTTGTTTCGCCTAGATAATGGAAAGATCGTTGAGCATTGGGACACCATTGAAACCATTCCTGCCCAAGCTGAATGGCAAAACAGTAACGGAAAATTTGGTTTTTAATATTTAATTTAATCGCAGATAAAACAACAATGCCGGACTCACCTCTGTAGAAATAAGTCCGGCATTTTACATGTTAAAACTAAACTAACGCAGTTATTCGATATGACTAACTGCCTCTAAAGTTAGCTTAATCATTTCATTAAGCGTTTGCTGACGTTCTTCAGCTGTTAAGTGAAGACCTTGTCTTATATGGTCAGTCACTGTCATCATTGCAAGTGCACGAGCACCATATTCTGCTGCAACACCGTATAAGCCAGCGGCTTCCATTTCGACACCTAAAATGCCGTATTTCTCCATTAAGTCGTAACGGCTTTCATCTTCACAGTAGAATAAATCAGAAGAGTACAAGTTACCGACATGGTAATTCGCCCCTTGTTTTTCCGCTGCATCTGTCGCTAAGCGTAATAAACCATAGTCGGCAATCATCGCAAAATCAGTATTAGCAAAACGTGTACGGTTAACTGCTGAGTCTGTACTTGCCCCCATTGCAATAACTACATCCATGAGTTTAATACTGTCACTAATTGCACCACATGAACCAATACGAATGATATTTTCAACACCATACTCAGTAATCAATTCTTTGGCATATATGGAAATCGAAGGGATCCCCATACCTGAACCCATTACTGAAATAGTTTTACCATTATATTCGCCTGTATAACCCAACATGTTGCGCACATCGGTCACAAGCCTTGGGTTATCTAAAAAATTCTCCGCAATATATTTAGCACGCAAAGGATCGCCAGGCATTAACACAGTTTTTGCAAATGCACCTTCTGGGGCGTTGATATGTGGGGTCATCTTGTTACTCCGATAAAGCCTGTTATCTCAACAGGCATAACATACAGTTAAAATTAATTTGCTAGGCTAAATAGTAAGCCAGCAATAGTGCCGCTCATTAAGTTGGCAAGCGCTGCAGCAATTAAGGCTTTCATGCCAATAGCACTCAAGTCATGACGACGCTCAGGGCACAAAGCCGCTAAACCACCTATTACCATTGCTAATGAACCAAGGTTGGCAAAACCACACAAAGCAAAGCTGATAATAATTTGAGTTTTTGGCGATAAGTCATCAGCGACTTTTAAGAAATCAATGTAGGCAACAAATTCATTAATCACCATTTTCTGGCCAATAAATGATGCCGCTTGGGTTGCCTCACTCCAAGGTACTCCCATCAACCAAGCTAATGGTGCAAGGAAGTAACCCAATATCGCTTGCATGGTGAGTTCAGCGTAGCCAAACCAGCCACCGATACCACCAATCAAACCATTAACCATGGCGATTAAACCAACAAAAGCAATTAATAGTGCAGATACAGCTAATACTTGCTGCATCCCCATTGCAGCGCCACTTGCTGCAGCATCTAATACATTAGTCGGTTTGTCTTCCTGCTCTTCCATGACCTTTTTAATATCATTACGTGGTGTTTCAGTTTCTGGCCACATCAGTTTGGCAAATAATAGACCCGCTGGAGCCGTCATAAATGCAGCGGTTAACACATACTTAATGTCAACGCCCATTTGGATATAGCCAATCATTGTGCCACCAGCAACTGAAGCCAGCCCACCTGTCATCACGGCAAACAATTCTGAGCGAGTCATATGTTTTACAAATGGACGCACCATAGATGGTGCTTCGATAGGTCCGACAAAAATGTTGGCAGTAGCAGAAAGAGATTCAGCGCGACTGGTCCCTAACAGCTTAGATAACCCGCCACCAATCACACCTATAATTAATTGCATAATGCCGAGGTAATACAAGACTGCAATCAATGCACTAATGAATACCACCACAAACAGCACGTTAATCACGAAAATAAAACCAACACTGAATTTGGCTAAATCACCAAATACAAAAGCTAAACCTTCATTACCGTAATTAATTACATGCATCACACCATTTGATGCTGCATCAAGCAAGGTCTGCCCCATAGGCAAATACATCACAAAAGCGCCAAATGCTACTTGAAAGGCGAGTGCGCCGAGAACCGTTCTTGGGTTAATTGCACTTCGACGTTCAGACAATAAAACGGCCAATCCGATCAATGCGCACATACCCAATAAACTGATGAAAACTTCCATACATTTTTTACTCATTAAGCATTTAGATGCTTGCAGTGTATCGGGGCAGTAACGGGACTCAAGCTATTTGTATCAACTTGAATTACATTTTTATACTCACAAAGAAAAGCTATAAAAACAGGACAAAAAAACGCCTTAAACTAACAACCCTACCTACTCAAAAGCAACCCAAAAACCACAATTAAAACCAACTCAAAACAATCGCAATATATGAACAACAAGAAAGCGTTATTAGATATCTATACAGACCAATAAGCGATAATGATAAAAGCGAACTTTTAGGATCTTTTCTGAAAATTAACTACAGATAATTGATGTTTTTATATTCAAAACAGAGTGAAAAAACCTCTACTGAAGAGACCTTTTTGTAAATAAAGTAGGGACGTTAAATCAGATATAGGTCTTAATGAAGAAGTAAGCCGTAATGAGACAACTCATAACAATGACAAATTGGCGCATCAACTTTTGTGGAATACGCATTGAAATACCAGCAGATATATAACCACCAATAAGTGTACCTACCATCACTATTCCCCCCTCAAACCATGCTATTGCATCATTATAAATGAACCAAATGATAGCAATAAGCGACACTGAAGACGAAATAACCAGCTTAATGCCGTTCATGACATTAATGTTTGTGTGACCAGCTAGCGCTAGATAACTTAACCCCACTATCCCTAAACCAGCATTAAAAAAACCACCGTAAACACAGATAGCCAATAACACTAGTAACAACAAGCCTGCACCCAACTTAGAAGCATATTGGCTTTGGTTTGATAATTGTTTAGCAAAACGGTTAATCTGACTACCGAATATAAACAGCAAAGTAGCAAACAATAGTAACCATGGAATCGCTTTCTGAAAAACGTCTTCTGATGCCCAAAGCAATAGCCATGCACCAACCCCGCCACCAATGAAACTCGTTAAAACAATGATTTTAATTTCTTTGCCGTGACCTTTTAGTTCTTTTCTGAAGGCGAAAACGCCACTAAGGTAGCCAAAAAAAGAGGAGAAAGTATTGGTCGCATTAGCTATCACAGGGGGAACCCCGACAAACATTAATGCCGGAAATGTCACGAAACTACCGCCACCCGCCACAGAATTAAGTATTCCGCCGATTATCCCAGCAACGAACAACAGTGTTATCTCAAATATCACTTTATAGCCTTATTTTTATGGGTAGTTACTTGTGCAAATCAACTTTAAAATTCTGATAACCATATGTGTTTCAGGTTATAAAGTAAAAACAAAAAAGCAGCCATAAATGGCTGCTTTTTTTAAAACTTACCTTTAAACGCTAAATTTATTCAACTGTCACTGATTTAGCTAAGTTACGTGGTTGGTCTACATCCGTCCCTTTAATTAAGGCAACATGATAAGACAATAACTGTAATGGAATAGTGTAGATAAGCGGCGCCATAAATTCATCACAGTGTGGTACTGGAATAACCTTCATGGTGTCGTCAGACTCAAACTCCGCATCTTTATCTGCAAATACATACATAAGGCCACCGCGAGCGCGGACTTCTTCTACGTTTGATTTAAGCTTTTCCAGTAGTTCGTTATTCGGTGCAACGACAATGACTGGCATATCCGCATCAATTAACGCAAGTGGACCATGCTTTAATTCACCCGATGCATAAGCTTCAGCATGAATGTAGGAAATCTCTTTAAGCTTCAATGCTCCTTCCATTGCGATAGGATATTGATCGCCACGGCCCAAGAATAAAGCGTGATGTTTATCAGCAAAGTCTTCTGCTAATTCAGCAATGGCATCATCCAAGCTTAGTGCTTGTTCTACTTTAGCTGGCATAGATTGTAGGCTTTGAGTTATTTCAGTTTCCATCTCTTCAGTCATACCGTTATGACGGCCAATAGCTGTAGTCAACATGAGTAAGCCAGCAAGTTGGACTGTAAAGGCTTTAGTAGATGCCACACCAATTTCAACACCAGCTTTCATCATGTAAGCCATGTCAGACTCACGAACTAAAGAAGAACCTGGTGCATTACAGATCGTCAATGTGGCTTTGTAGCCCATATCTTTAGCTAAACGCATAGCCGCTAACGTATCAGCTGTTTCGCCAGATTGTGAAATGGTGACAAGTAAGCTATTTGGAAACATGTGCGACTTACGGTACCTAAACTCTGATGCAATCTCGACGTTACAAGATACACCTGCCCAATCTTCTAACCAATAACGAGCGGCCATGCCAGCATGATAACTCGTGCCACAGGCAATAATTTGTACATGCTTTATATCTTTTAAAAACTCAGCAGCATTTTCACCAAAAGCTGAGTCCAATACTTTACCTGCAGCAATTCTACCTTCAAGTGTATGTGCTATCGCTGTTGGTTGCTCATAAATTTCTTTGAGCATGTAATGACGATACTCACCTTTATCGCCGGCATCATGAGTCACTTCTGACTCTTTTACTTCACGCTCAACCGCATTGCCATCAACATCAAAGATACTCACTTCACGACGAGTAATTTCAGCAACATCACCTTCTTCTAAAAATGCAAAAGAACGTGTCACTGGTAATAATGCTAATTGATCTGAAGCAACAAAGTTTTCACCTAGTCCATAGCCCACAACTAATGGGCTACCACTACGAGCAACAATCATACGTTCGCTGTCACGACGGTCGATAACAACAGTTCCGTAAGCACCTTCAAGTTGCTTAACAGTAGCTTGAACAGCTGCAAGTAAGGTGTCATGTGTTTTTAATTCATGATGTACGAGATGACAAATAACTTCTGTGTCAGTGTCAGAGCTAAAGCTGTAACCCAAGCCTTTGAGCACCTCACGTAATTTATTGTGATTTTCAATAATTCCGTTATGTACTACAGCAATATCACCTTCAGATAAATGTGGATGTGCATTACGCTCACTTGGTTCACCATGAGTTGCCCAGCGAGTATGAGCAATACCAGTGCCACCAACTAACGATTGTTCAGTCAAAGCATCATCAAGTTCTTGAACTTTACCCACTCGGCGAGTGCGACCCAATTCACCTTGGTTAATAATCGCGACACCTGCAGAATCATATCCGCGATATTCAAGGCGTTTCAAACCTTCAACTAAAATTTCAGCAACATCCCTTTGCGCTACCGCGCCAACAATTCCGCACATAATTTAATACCTATTTTTGCACTTAATTTAGAAATCTAATATTAAAAGTAATTTGATTTATTTTTTATATGGAGCCAATAATACTTTGACGCCATATTGAGTAATTTTTTCGACCATATCGTCTGGTAGTCGGTCATCTGATACCAGAACACTGATGCTTTCCCAAGCTAACTCTAAGTTAGGGATCCTGCGGCCAAATTTATCTGACTCAAGCATGACAATCACTTCGCGAGAAACCTCAGCCATCACTTTACTTAAGCCTGTTAATTCATTAAACGTAGTCGTTCCACGCTCAAGATCAATGCCGTCAGCTCCAATAAACAGTTGGTCAAAATTATAAGAACGTAATACTTGTTCAGCTATTTGCCCTTGGAAGGATTCAGAGTGGGGATCCCAGGTGCCACCGGTCATCAATAATGTTGGTTCATTCTCCAGTTCTCTAACAGCATTCGCGAGTTGCAATGAGTTAGTCATAACTAATAAGCCGCGCTTATTATCTAATTGTTGGATCAAACCCGATGTCGTGCTGCCACTATCAATGAGAATTCGATTATGATCTGTAATAAGCTGCGCGGCTTTTTTGGCAATAGATAGCTTATTCGGCGCAATCTTAGCGCTAAATTGCTGCGTAACCTCATCAGGCACAGCAATAGCACCACCATAACGGCGCAGCAGTAATCCAGCTTCTTCTAACGTTGCTAAATCCTTTCGAATGGTAACTTCTGAAGTTTCAAAGCGTAACGATAACTCATCGACACTTACCTCACCTTGTTGGGATAAGATGCTAATAATATTATGTCTACGTTGCTGTGTATTACGTTTATTCATAACTACCAAAAGTTTCGTTTCGAAAGATAATTATAATCAATCGAAACTTTATTGACAATATTTCAATCAGTTTTTCTAAATTTTGATCAGACATAAAAAAACGGCCTGTTAAATAACAGGCCGTTTTTATAAAGTTTAGTTTTTATTTAGGACGCTTAACTGGTCTCGCCCAACCAGCAATATGTCGCTGCTTAACCCGAGTTATAACTAACTCTCCTTCACCGACGTCTTTTGCAATGGTAGAGCCAGCACCAAGTGTCGCCCCTTTACCAATGGTAACTGGGGCAATTAGTTGTGAATCACTGCCCACAAAGACATTATCCTCAATCACTGTTTGAAATTTGTTTGCGCCATCATAGTTACAAGTGATGGTACCCGCACCAATATTCACGCCAGCACCAATAGTTGCATCACCTAAGTAGGCTAAATGCCCGGCTTTTGAACCGACGCCTAATACTGCTTTCTTCATTTCGACAAAGTTACCAATATGGGCATCATCTTTTAACTCTGCACCAGTACGTAAACGCGCAAAAGGCCCAGCACTTGCTGCTTTACCTAACTTAGCGCCTTCGACAATAGAATAAGGTTTAATTTCAGCATTATCAGCAATATCACAATCAATCAAAATTGCACCAGCACCAATAGTGACATTATTGCCTATGGTGACTTTACCTTGAACAATTACATTGATGTCAATCATCACATCCATGCCTACTGTGACTTCACCACGGATATCAATACGAGCAGGATCGCGAAGGTTAGCACCTTCTAGCATGAGCTTTTCAGCAGCGCGTGCTTGATAAGCTCGTTCTAGTTGCGCAAGTTGAACTCGGTTGTTTGCCCCTTCAACTTCAACAGCGGATTCTGGTTGTGCAGTATCAATTGCAACTCCATCTTCTTTCGCCATCGCAACAATATCTGTTAGATAGTATTCGCCTTGGGCATTTGAATTAGATAATCGGCCTAACCAAGACTTTAACTGCTTACCTGGTACCGCCATGATACCTGTGTTCACTTCTTCAATAAGCAGCTGTTCAGCATCAGCATCTTTTTGCTCAACAATACCTACTACATTGCCACCTTCACGAACTATACGGCCGTATCCCGTTGGGTTATCCAAATTAACAGTCAAAATTGCCATGCCATCTTGTGGCCGTGCAGCTAATAACTTTTCTAAAGTAGATTGTTGAATTAAAGGCACATCGCCATAAAGGATCAATACGGTATCTTCATCATTAATATTTGGGTTTGCTTGCGCTACAGCATGACCTGTACCTAACTGCTCAGCTTGTAGTACCCAATTGACTGACTGTTCACCTAATACATTCTTAAGTTTATCCGCACCGTAACCATAAACTAATTGAATAGCGTCACTTCCTAATGAATTAGCAGTATCAATCACATGCTGCACCATACTTTTATGGGCAATAGGATGAAGCACTTTAGGTAAGTCAGAACGCATCCGTGTTCCTTTACCAGCAGCTAAAATAACAACATTTAATGACATCGGGATTCCTTGAACAACTATTCAGTTTTAATACGTTAATTTTAACGCAGTTTAGTTGGCGGTTGAAAGCATGATTTGAAATTAGAGGTCATTTACATCAATTTGATAACTTGACAAAAATAGAGCAAGAATTTCAAACACAAAAAAGGCGACCCTAGGGTCGCCTTTTTAAAACAATAACCTTTATCTGGCAATGTTCTTTTTGATGGTTTCAACAACACGAAGTTGAGCTAAAGACTTAGCTAATTCGATTGTTGCAGCTTCATAATCGAAGTCAGCACCTGCATTAGCGATTTTCGCTTCAGCCTGTTGCTTAGCTTCAAGTGCAGCTTGCTCATCAATATCATCGGCACGCATTGCGACGTCAGCAAGAACAGAAATTGAATCAGGTTGAACTTCCAGGATACCACCTGAAAGATACATCACTTCTTCACTTCCATCTTCCTTAATCATGCGCGCCATGCCAGGTTTGATCTTAGTTAGCAAAGGAGCATGGTTAGGCATAATGCCTAACTCGCCTTCAGTACCGCTCACTTCTAAGAAGCTTACAGTACCGCTGAACATGCTGTTCTCTGCACTTACTATATCAAGTTTGACTGTCATGGCTGCCATCAAGATCTCCTAAAATACTAAGCTAATGCTCAGTTATTTCTTTTTGTTAGCTTTTTCGACAGCTTCGTCGATAGAACCAACCATGTAGAACGCTTGCTCAGGAATGTGATCGAACTCACCACTCAAGATGCCCTTAAAGCCACGAATAGTGTCTTTAAGAGAAACGTACTTACCAGGAGAACCTGTAAAGACTTCTGCTACGAAGAAAGGTTGAGATAAGTATTTCTCAATCTTACGTGCGCGGAATACAGTTGTTTTATCTTCATCAGATAATTCATCCATACCCAAGATAGCAATAATGTCTTTCAGCTCTTTGTAGCGTTGAAGTACAGTTTGTACGCCGCTTGCTACATCGTAATGCTCTTGACCAACTACTAATGGATCTAATTGACGTGAAGTCGAATCCAGTGGGTCAACCGCTGGGTAAATACCTAGCGAAGCAATGTTACGAGACAGTACAACAGTCGCATCTAAGTGAGCGAAGGTTGTTGCTGGTGACGGATCGGTTAAGTCATCCGCAGGTACATATACCGCTTGTACAGAGGTAATAGAACCAGACTTAGTTGAAGTAATACGTTCTTGTAGAACACCCATTTCTTCAGCTAGTGTTGGTTGGTAACCTACTGCAGAAGGCATACGGCCTAAAAGTGCAGATACTTCAGTACCGGCCAAAGTGTAACGGTAGATGTTATCAACGAATAACAGTACGTCACGACCTTCGTCACGGAATTTTTCAGCCATTGTCAAACCTGACAATGCTACGCGTAAACGGTTTCCTGGAGGCTCGTTCATTTGACCATATACCATGGCTACTTTGTCGAGAACACCAGAATCTTTCATTTCGTAGTAGAAGTCGTTACCCTCACGAGTACGCTCACCAACACCAGCGAATACAGAAAGACCCGAGTGTGCTTTTGCGATGTTGTTAATTAATTCCATCATGTTGACGGTTTTACCAACACCAGCACCACCAAACAAACCAACTTTACCACCTTTAGCGAATGGACATACAAGGTCAATAACCTTGATACCAGTCTCTAAAAGTTCTGTTGAGCTTGACTGATCTTCGTATGAAGGAGCTTCACGGTGAATTTCATAACGCTCTTCTTCACCAATGTCGCCACATTCATCGATAGGCTCACCCAATACGTTCATGATACGGCCAAGGGTTGCAACCCCAACCGGAACAGAAATTGGTGAACCCGAGTTTACTACCTCTAGACCACGACGCAGACCATCAGAAGAACCCATAGCGATGGCACGAACAACACCACCACCTAGTTGCTGCTGAACTTCCAGCACCAAACCATTACAAGTTCCTTCACCTGTGATCTTCAGAGCGTCATATACCTGAGGTACAGAATCTTGTGGAAACTCTACGTCCACAACCGCGCCAATTACTTGGACAACAGTACCTGTGCTCATGATTAATCCTCTAAACTTGATTTCGTTACCTAACCTAAACCGCTGCAGCGCCTGAAACAATCTCCGACAATTCCTGCGTAATCGCGGCTTGTCGTGCCTTGTTGTAAACTAACTGCAAATCGCTGATCAAATCGCCTGCGTTGTCTGTTGCTGCCTTCATCGCTACCATACGGGCAGCTTGTTCAGACGCAATATTTTCGACAACACCTTGGTAAACTTGAGACTCCACATAACGAGTCAATAATACTTCCAAAATTTCTTTTGGATCTGGCTCGTAAATATAATCCCAAGGGTACTTAGCTACTTCTTCTTCCGATTTAGGCAAAGGTAGCAGCTGCTCGATCACAGGAGTCTGAGTCATTGTATTAACGAATTTGTTAAACACAATAAACAGACGATCCAGTTTACCTTCGTTGTAAGCTTGTAGCATAACTCTCACGGTACCGATTAAATCGGCTAACTTAGGCGCATCGCCTAAACCTGAGGCATGGGCAGAAACATCTCCACCAAAGCTTTTGAAAAACTGAACACTACGTGCACCAATAGGACAAAATTCAACATCTGCCCCTTGGTCTTTCCAGTTTTTCACGTCTGACACAACCTTTTTGAAAAGGTTAACGTTCAGACCACCACAAAGGCCACGGTCGGTTGACACAACAATGTAACCAACCCGCTTGGCATCTCGAACTTCCAAATATGGATGTTTATATTCAAGAGTACCTTGCGCTACGTGACCGATCACCTTACGCATATGTTCTGCATACGGGCGGCTAGATGCCATACGTTCCTGCGCTTTGCGCATTTTGCTGGCAGCAACCATTTCCATTGCAGAAGTGATCTTTTGAGTGTTTTTAACACTCGCGATCTTGGTTTTAATCTCTTTAGCGCCGGCCATTTCTACTCTCCAATCTGGGACCGAAGGTGCCCAAAGACACCTCGATAATTATTACCAGGTTTGGGTTTCAATGAACTTGTCCATGCCCGCTTTTAATTGACTTTCAATGTCTGCGTTGTAATCGCCAGAAGCATTAATAGTATTAACAAGCTCAGCATGTTCGCTGTTCATGAATGAAAGCAGAGCAGCTTCGAAGCTACCGATTTTACTTAGTTCTACAGTCTTCAAGTAGCCTTTTTCAGCTGCGAAGATTGAGATAGCTTGGGCAGCAATGCTCATTGGAGCATATTGCTTTTGCTTCATAAGTTCGGTAACACGCTCACCATGCTCAAGTTGAGCACGAGTTGCATCATCTAAATCAGATGCAAATTGTGAGAACGCAGCAAGCTCTCGATACTGTGCTAACGCGGTACGAATACCACCAGACAGTTTCTTAATGATCTTAGTCTGAGCCGCACCACCAACACGAGATACTGAGATACCTGGGTTAACAGCAGGACGTAAGCCTGAGTTAAATAAATCAGTTTCAAGGAAGATTTGACCATCAGTAATAGAAATTACGTTAGTCGGTACGAATGCAGATACATCACCTGCTTGGGTTTCAATAATAGGCAACGCAGTTAAAGAACCGGTTGTACCTTTTACTTCACCGTTAGTGAATTTCTCTACATAGACTTCGTTTACACGTGAAGCACGTTCTAATAAACGAGAATGTAGATAGAATACATCACCTGGGTATGCTTCACGTCCTGGTGGACGCTTCAATAGTAGAGAGATCTGACGGTAAGCAACTGCTTGCTTAGATAGATCATCATATACGATTAAAGAATCTTCACCGCGGTCACGGAAGTATTCACCCATTGAACAACCAGAGTAAGGTGCTAAGTATTGTAATGCTGCAGCTTCAGAAGCTGTTGCTACTACAACGATAGTGTTAGCTAATGCACCGTGCTCTTCAAGCTTACGTACAACGTTAGCGATAGTAGAAGCTTTTTGCCCTACAGCTACGTATACACATTTAATGCCTGAATCTTTCTGGTTAATAATTGCATCGATAGCCATCGCTGTTTTACCAGTCTGACGGTCACCAATGATCAATTCACGTTGACCACGACCAATTGGGATCATGGCATCAACGGCTTTATAACCAGTTTGGATTGGTTGATCTACAGACTGACGTTCAATAACACCAGGAGCAATCACTTCGATTGGAGAGTAACCATCGTTATCGACTGGTCCTTTTCCATCAATTGGCTCACCAAGAGTGTTAACAACGCGGCCTAATAAACCACGACCTACTGGTACTTCAAGAATACGACCAGTAGTCTTAACTTTTGCGCCTTCAGCTAAATTAGCATAAGGGCCCATTACTACGGCACCGACAGAATCACGTTCTAAGTTCAACGCGATTGCAAAACGGCCACCAGGCAGTTCGATCATTTCACCTTGCATTACATCGGCAAGGCCGTGAATGCGAATGATGCCGTCACTTACTGCAACGATTGTACCTTCGTTGCGAGCTTCACTAACGACGTCGAACTGCTCGATCCGCTGTTTAATCAGATCGCTGATTTCAGTGGAATTCAGTTGCATGCTCAAACTCCCAATTACGATTGTAGCTTATCAGACAAGCGCGATAAATTACCGCTAACAGAGCCATCAATGACTAAGTCGCCTGATTTAATAATTACACCGCCAATAAGCGCTGCATCTACACTACAATTCAGCTTAACTTTGCGTGCGAGACGTTTCTCAAGAGAAACACTAATTTGCTCTTGCTGCTCAGAGCTTAGCTCAGTCGCTGAAACAACAGTTGCTTCAACTTCTTTTGCCCACTCATTGCGATATTCAGCAAAAAGTAAAGATACTGATGGCAGTATCTCTAAACGACCGTTTTCAGCCATAACCTTTATAAGGTTTTGACCCTGTGCATTGACCTGCTCACCACATACTTCAATAAATAGTGAGGCAAGTTTCGCACTAGCCAATGAACCACCAAGCAACGGTTTAATTGATTCGTTTTCACTTACCAATGCCGCGAAGTTCAGCATTTCTGCCCAATCTTCAATTGCTTTATGTTCAACAGCAAAATCAAAAGCTGCCTTTGCATAAGGACGAGCAATGGTGCTTATTTCAGCCATAACTCCGATTCCTTAATTAAATTTCAGCAACAAGTTTATTAACTATGTCACTGTGAGCTTCTGGATCAATCGAACGTTGAAGAATTTTCTCTGCACCAGTTACGGCAAGAGTAGCAACTTGCTTACGCAAGTCATCTTTAACGCGATTACGTTCGTTTTCAATTTCAGCTTGACCTTGAGCGATGATTTTCGCACGCTCTGTATCAGCTTCAATTTTAGCTTCTTCAACTATTTGAGCTTTACGCTTATTAGCTTGCTCAATAATTTCATTAGCAGTCGCCTTCGCTTCTTTTAGTTGCTCATTAGCTTTCGCTTGAGCCAACTCTAGATCTTTTGCAGCACGTCCTGCATCAGCTAGCCCATCGGCAATTTTCTTCTGGCGTTCTTCGATAGCGTTCATCAATGGCGGCCATACAAACTTCATGCAAAACCACACGAAGAGTGCAAAAGAAATCGCTTGGCCTAGCAGGGTAGCGTTAATACTCATAACGACAACTCCTTCTAAGGGGGGCGATTAGCCAGCTAATTGACCTAAGAATGGGTTAGCGAATACGAAGAATAATGCAACACCAACTGCAATCATTGAGATCGCATCAAGTAGACCAGCTACGATGAACATCTTAGTTTGTAATGCTGGAGCTAGTTCTGGTTGACGAGCTGAAGCTTCTAAGAATTTACCACCTAAGATAGCAAAACCAATACCAGTACCTAGCGCTGCTAAGCCAATCATGATCGCAACAGCTATTGCTGTAAAGCTAATTACAGTTTCCATTTTATCTCCGATAAATAACTAATTTTAAATAAATTAATGTTCTTCATGTGCCATGCTTAGATATACAATCGTAAGCATCATGAAGATAAACGCCTGCAGCACAATAACCAAAATATGGAAAATAGCCCAAGGCACTGATAGTGCAAACTGAGCCCACCAAGGCATCAGTGCTATCAGAATAAAGATCAACTCACCTGCATACAGGTTACCAAACAGACGAAGCGATAATGAAATCGGTTTCGCAATCAGAGTCACTGTTTCCAATACTAAGTTTACTGGAATCAAAGACCAATGATTGAAAGGTTGTAAGGTCATTTCTTTTGTGAAACCACCAAATCCTTTTACTTTAATACTGTAAAAAACAATCAACGCAAACACACTCAAGGCTAGACCTAGAGTTACGTTTAAGTCGGTTGTTGGTACAATTTTAAGGTAAGGAACACCTAAAAATCTGTTTGCGGCTTCAGGTACAAAGTCAACTGGAATTAAGTCCATTAAATTCATCAGGAAAACCCAGACAAAGATAGTCAGACCTAATGGTGCGATAACAGCGTTACGCCCATGAAATGAGTCTTTAACGATTTTATCTACACCTTCCACGCACATTTCAACGAAACATTGAAATTTACCTGGAACGCCAGTTGTTGCTTTTTGTCCTACTTTGAAGAATGCCCACAAAAATAGAACCCCAAGACCTACTGAAAACAAAAGTGAGTCAATGTGCCAAGTCCAAAAACCGGCATCTTGACATGCATGATTAAAAGCAATTCCGCCATCAGCAGAACACATTTTCGCATTAGTCAGGTGATGCTGGATATACTCGGAAGCATTTAATGCTTCACCAGTTGTCGCCATGATTAATCTCACTTAATTTTGCTTGAAGTATAAAGGGGCTGTCCAAGGTATTAGTAATGCCAACAAATAACAGCTAAATAACGGCAAAAATGGCGTTTTTAGCATGCCAAATGCGATGGCAAACAACACAATGGTTAGCAGCAACTTTACCGCTTCCCCCAAGAAAAACATCCAAACGACTTTTCCTGACGCTTTAGCTCCCGCATGAGAGAAAGCAAGGGTTGCGAATACAAAATTAGGGAGTACAGCAATGAGACCACCTGCCAAAGCAGATAAGCCATACTGAGCTCCCCACAGAGCGAAAAAGAAAATTGAAGTTCCCCCAGCTACCGCCGCCTGTAACAACACTATTCGATAGGCTGACCACCGGCCACGACGCGCTAAAACCTTACTCAATTTTGAATCTCCGCATTAGTACTTATTTTTCCACTAGGCCATTAATGTGATCATTAACGACTCAGACAGGAAAAAAAGCATGCAAAGTATACCTTTTCACACCTTGTTTGCAACTTTGATGAGAGGTTAAACAGTGATATTAGGCGTGATTTGGCTTTATATTTCTAAAAACTCAAAATTACGCCTTGTTACAAAGTTACTATTGAAATGACTTTGTTGAGGGATTTAGTGAATTTTGCTAAGTATTCCATCTAATTCAGCAAGATCTTGGTAGTTTATTACAATTGTCCCCTTGCCTTTAGTGCCATGATTAATAGCCACTTTAGCACCTAGTTTTTCAATTAACTGTTGCTCCAAGCGGGTTACATCATGATCTTTAGTTGGTTTTTCAGCTTCTTTAGCAGGATTTAGGGCTTTATTAACTAATCGTTCAGTTTCTCGAACTGTCATTTCTTTAGAAGCGACCAATCGAGCTAAATTAGTTTGCTCTTCACCTTCAATTGCTAGCAGTGCGCGAGCATGACCCATGTCAATATCGCCATATTCTAATAAACGCTTCACAGGTTCATTTAAACTATTTAAACGTAATAAGTTAGACACACTTGCTCTAGACTTACCGACCGCATCGGCAGTTTGCTGGTGAGTTAATTCAAACTCTTCGAGTAAACGTTGTAATGCAATCGCTTCTTCCATTGCATTTAGGTCTTCACGTTGAATATTTTCAATTAACGCAATAGCAACCGCTGACTCATCAGGCACCTGTTTAACAATACAAGGGACTTTGTCTAGTTGAGCAATTTGTGATGCGCGCCAACGACGTTCACCAGCAATAATTTCATACTTTTCAGCATCAACTTTACGCACCACAATAGGTTGAATCACCCCTTGTGACTTAATTGACTCTGCTAACTCTTCTAACGCTTCAGGTGACATATCTTTACGCGGTTGATACTTACCAGACTGCAGTAAATCTAAATCGAGCATCAGTAAGCCATCTTCCTGTGGCGATTGGGTTACTTTTGCTTCTGTTTGAGTCTGTTCAGTTTTTCGGCTCGCAGCGTTGCTGTTGCTTAACAAAGCATCTAAGCCTTTACCTAAACCGCGTTTTTTTAACGTCATTTTATTCCCTTACGCTTACTTAGATTCTGTTTGTTGCTCAGCGCGGCGAATAATTTCTCCGGCTAAAGCTAAATAGGCTTTTGCACCTGCACTGGACTTGTCGTAATACATTGCTGGCGCACCAAAACTCGGCGCTTCAGCTAAACGAATATTTCGTGGGATCACTGTGCGATAAACTTTTTCACCAAAATGCTGTTTAAGTTGATCAGATACATCATTTGATAATCGATTTCGAGGATCATACATAGTACGCAAGATCCCTTCGATATTTAACGTAGGATTTACCATTGCGCCTAATTTAGTAATGGTATCGATCAGAGCAGTTAAGCCTTCTAAAGCATAATATTCACACTGCATTGGCACCAATACAGAGTCTGCCGCAGACATGGCATTCACCGTCAACATGTTCAATGAAGGTGGACAGTCAATAAAGATGAAATCATAATCATCTTTAACTTCTGCAAGTGCATTCTTTAATCGAATTTCTCTGGCAAAAAACTCCATGAGTTTGATTTCTGCAGCAGTAACGTCACCATTACCGGCAATAAGATCGTATTTACCCGTCGTATCTTTAATGACTATTTCGGCAAAAGGCTTTTCTTCGACAAGTAACTCGTAAGCCGTGTTTTCAACTTCGTACTTATCGACACCACTGCCCATAGTGGCATTACCCTGCGGATCAAGATCGATTAACAGCACTTTGCGTTTTGTGGCCGCAAGTGAGGCTGCTAAATTAACACAAGTTGTTGTTTTTCCTACGCCACCTTTCTGGTTAGCTACGGCAATGATTTTACCCACGTGTTCACCCTAAGGACATATTTACGATGTCCGATAATATTTATTCTATTGCTAGCGCTATTTTTGCTTCACTAGCTTTAACAGATGTCTTTGCTCATCTAACCTTGGTACTGTTAACGTGATTGTTTCAACCACGTCAAACCCAGCAGGAATACTGGTTAACTCAGCATCACTCAATTGGCCTTTTAGCGCATAAAATTGACCATTGTCAGCTGGTAAGTGATGACACCAAGTCAACATATCTTCAATTGACGCAAATGCACGACTGATCACACCATCAAATTTCTGCTCAGGCTCATAAGCCTCAACACGGCTTTCAACTGACGTAATGTTATTAATTTTTAATTCAAACTGAACCTGTTTTTGAAAACGGATCCGTTTTCCTAAACTGTCCAGTAATACGAATTCTTTGTCGGGATTTAAAATTGCTAATGGGATCCCTGGTAAACCTGGTCCCGTTCCGACATCAATGAACCTTTGCCCTTTAAGATAAGGAGAAACCACCAAACTGTCCATAACATGACGGATTAACATCTGTTCAGGATCTCTGACTGATGTCAGGTTATAGGCTTTATTCCATTTATTTAGCATGGTAACAAACCCAACCAATTGTTGCTGTTGAGTTTCAGTCGCTGAAATATTGGTTTCAGCTAGATAAGTTTTAAGTTGATCGGCTAGCACGCTAAGTGACCTCAAAATCAAAGGGAATCATAAATCATCGGGTATTATGAATGGCAGAAATGACTAAGGGAAGCCTCAAAGCTTCCCTTATTAGTTAAAACACAACTTTTTACTGCTATTTAGGCGCTTTTACGCAATAAACCGCGTTTTTTTAAGTGAACAAGTAAAATTGAAATCGCAGCTGGCGTCATTCCAGAGATCCGAGAAGCTTGGCCAATGGTTTCTGGCTTATGCTCATTCATCTTAGCGATGACTTCATTAGATAAGCCAGCCACTTCTTGATAATCAAGATCTAACGGTAAACTAGTGGTTTCATGACGAATGGCTTTATCGATTTCACCTTGCTGTCTTTGGATATAGCCCGAATATTTTACTTGAATTTGAACTTGTTCTGCAGCGCGTGGATCTTCAATCGCAGGGCCAAAACCTTCTAAGCTCATGAGCTTTTGGTAGTCCATTTCTGGACGGCGCAATAAATCTTCAAACGAAGCTTCACGTGAAATAGGCGTATTTAATTCAGGATTTAATACATCTAACAAAGGTGAATTATTATGAACCCAATTACTGCGTAAACGCTGTAATTCAGTTTCAATCGATTCTCTTTTCTCATTAAATTTCTGCCAACGTTCATCATCAACAAGGCCAAGTTCACGACCTTTTTCAGTCAAACGTAAATCAGCATTGTCTTCTCGCAGCAATAATCGATATTCCGCACGGCTAGTGAACATGCGGTAAGGCTCTTTTGTCCCTAAAGTTGATAGATCATCAACTAAAACACCAATATAAGCTTGATCACGTCTTGGACACCAAGCTTCTTTGCCTTGAACTTGTAATGAAGCATTCATACCAGCAAGTAAGCCCTGTGCACCGGCTTCTTCATAGCCGGTTGTACCATTGATTTGTCCAGCAAAGAACAAACCATCAATATTTTTGGTTTCTAATGAATTCTTCAGATCTCGTGGATCAAAATAATCATATTCAATGGCATAACCTGGTCGAATGATCTCAGCATTTTCCATACCTTGAATTGATCGGACTAAATTTAGCTGAACATCAAATGGTAAACTGGTTGAGATCCCGTTTGGGTAGATCTCATTAGTCGTTAAACCTTCAGGTTCAATAAATATTTGATGCGAAGTCTTGTCAGCAAAACGATTAATTTTATCTTCAATCGATGGGCAGTATCTTGGGCCAATGCCTTCAATAACCCCTGAATACATTGGACTGCGATCAAGTCCTCCACGAATAATATCGTGTGTTTTTTCATTGGTATGAGTGATATAACAAGAGACTTGCTGCGGGTGTTGGCTTACATCACCGATAAACGACATTACCGGCAATGGCGTGTCACCTTTTTGCTCTTGCATCTTGTCAAAATCAATGCTGTTTGCATCGATTCTTGGTGGTGTGCCTGTTTTAAGACGTCCTACACGAATAGGTAATTCTTTTAAACGGTTTGCTAATGCGATAGCTGGTGGATCGCCAGCACGTCCGCCGCTGTAGTTTTCTAATCCAATATGGATTTTCCCGCTTAAAAAAGTGCCTGTTGTCAGTACAACACTTGGAGACTCAAATGCTAATCCCATTTGAGTAACTACACCAATAACTTTATTATTTTCAACAACTAAGTCATCTACTGCTTGTTGGAAAATACGTAAATTAGGTTGGTGTTGAAGAATTTGTTGGATCTTTTGACGATAAAGCGCTCTATCAGCTTGTGCACGAGTGGCTCTTACCGCTGGGCCTTTGCTTGAATTTAAGGTTCTAAATTGAATACCAGCGAAATCAGTGGCTGTTGCCATTGCTCCACCTAAAGCGTCAATTTCTTTAACCAAATGACCTTTACCAATTCCGCCTATGGCCGGATTACAAGACATTTGTCCGAGGGTATCGATATTGTGAGTCAGTAAGAGGGTTTTTGATCCCATTCTTGCTGCTGCAAGTGCCGCTTCCGTTCCGGCATGACCACCACCAACAACAATTACATCAAACCGTTCATGAAAATGCATTTTGTAACCTTGGATAAAAGTAATTTTTCTAATTTACAGTTAAATCAGAATTTAAATCGAAAGACTGTTTCAGCCGAGTATTTTAGCACTTGCTTTGCCTTTCGGGAATGATCAATTTTCTCATTTTGATCAGACACGCTTCGCTTAATAGATCTTAAGATCTTTAAATAGATCTTTTTATTACTATTACTATTAGGATCGCCCTTTTCTGTGGAAAACCTTATTTTTTGTTTATAATCATTAGGTAACGACAAAACGATCCTGTGATCTAGCTGCGATCTATTTCAATATAACTTGGGGATAGATCGCCTAGTTATCCACAGGGGGGATCATTAACAAGATCGGCTGTAGATCAATACAAAGTTATGATCGGATAAAATAATAGCTTATCCACATAGTTATCTTCTAAATTAACTTATTGTGGATAAGATTGGATGATATTGTGAGTATAAATGAAGATATTAACTAAGTTGATTGATTAAATACTTGCTTGCCACTCAGATAACCAAGCTAAAGCAGCATCTTCAGGCACAGGATCCCTTTGTACATCAATTTGGATCTTATTCACAATTGGCTTTGCATCTAAACGATCTAGCTCAGAAATTATTTTTTCAGGTCCTTGGCAAAAAGTATCGTAACTTGAATCACCAATGGCACATAAAGCATATTTTAACGACTTAAGATCGCCATTATTACCAAATAATTGCCGATAAAAGGGCTCAATATTGTCTGGAAGATCGCCAGCTCCATGTGTTGAACAGACAATTAACCACAGTGAATCTGGGTCTAAATCAGTTAGATTTGGGCTTAAATGTATTTGAGTTTGGTGGCCTATATCGGTCAATTGAGCCGCCATATCATCTGCTACGTACTCGGTTCCGCCTTGCGTTGTACCGACTAATATCTCTACTTTTGCCATTTGAACACCTTATTTTTGGCTACGATTAACCATAGTTTTAAGCATAGTTTACGCAGATTTGTCATTGCACAAAGCGCTTTTTGTCCGTATTTTCAAAGATAACTTTTAACAAATGTGTAACTTATCTATGTCTCTTGTTTCTATTACGGCTGAAATTGCTGATTTAGCATGGGGGCCACACATGCTGGTTCTATTAGTCGGTGGTGGTCTTTTTTTTCTTATTTATTCTAGGTTTATCCCATTTCGTTATATTGGTCATGCCATCAATATAGTCAGAGGGAAATACCCTGAAAAAGGGGCTAAAGGCCATATTACACATGCTGGTGCGTTATCCAGTGCGATGGCAGGCACTGTGGGAATGGGCAATATTGGTAGTGTCGCCGTAGCTATAATGGTGGGTGGACCAGGTGCTATTTTTTGGATGTGGATCAGTGCGATTGTGGGGATGGCGACGAAATTCTTTACTTGTACCTTGGCTATTATGTATCGCGGTAAAGATGAAAATGGTGATGTACAAGGTGGACCTATGTACATTATCACCCAAGGACTGTCTAAGAAATGGCACTTTTTAGCGGTATTTTTCTGTGTTGTAGGCTTAGTGGGCAACTTTCCATTATTTAATGCCAATCAATTAGTGCAGATCATTCGTGAATGGCTAATCGTGAAACCGGGACATTTTCCAGCTGGTGAATCAACTTTTTGGGTCGATCTTTCCCTTGGTATTGTAGTGATGTTGATTGTCGCAAGCGTCATTTTAGGTGGGATCAAACGTATAGCATCGGTGGCATCTAAAGTGGTGCCATTAATGATCTTCATTTATATGGGTTGTGCTTTTTATGTGATAGCCACTAATTTAACTGATATTCCCGGCTATTTTGAGCTGATTATTAGTGAAGCTTTCTCACTTAATTCTGTGGGAGGAGGCATATTAGGTACTATGTTGATTGGGATCCGCAGAGCAGCTTTTTCTAATGAGGCGGGTATTGGTACTGAGGTAATGGCTCACGGGAGTGCCAAAACTAATGAACCAGTTAAAGAAGGCTTAGTAGCCATGTTAGGCCCTGCTATTGATACATTAATTGTGTGCACCGCAACGGCTATGATCATTTTAATATCGGGGGTTTGGCAAGGCGGGGAAGCGCAAGGTGTGAACTTATCAGCTCAAGCATTTGAAGTGACTATGCCTGGCGTTGGTCCCTATTTACTGATCCTTTGTGTGGTGTTTTTCAGTATTAGTACCATTTTCACGCAAGCTTTTTACGGTGGGCAATGTTTTGCATTTTTATTTGGCCGTAAAAGACTACGTTTATATCAGTGCTTTTTCTTGCTGGCGATCTTATTTGCTGCAACAGCCACAATTCAAGAAATCGTTAATATTATTGATGCTGCTTATGCCTTAATGGCGATTCCAACCATGACCTCTGCAATTTTATTAGCCCCTAAAGTCAGAGCTGCTTCTAAGAAGTACTTTGCAAAATTGGCGCAAAATAATTCATAAATGTGTCGTGAATTCTAAAATATATTCATTATAACGGATCAAAAAGGGAGTGATTATTCACTCCCTTTTTGTGTTCGGTCATAAGAAATAATGACTTACTTTAATAAGTACTTTGCATGAAACCGAAGATGATCTTCTATAAAGCTACTAATAAAGAAGTAGCTATGATCATAACCTTCCTGCATGCGTAATGTCAGCGGGTATTGCTGAGTTTTGGCGGCATCAACTAAGGTATCAGGCTTTAGTTGTTCAGTTAAGAAGTTATCTTCAGTGCCTTGATCCACCAGCATAGGCAGTTTAACCGTTGAGTTTTTCATTAATTCACTACTATCGTACTCAGCCCAGGTGGTTTGATCTGATCCTAAATAACCATTAAAGGCCTTTTGTCCCCAAGGGCAATTTATAGGGTTACAGATCGGACTAAATGCTGAAATTGACTGATATTGCTCTGGGTTTTTTAGGCCAATCGAAATAGCGCCATGGCCGCCCATTGAGTGACCACTAATACTGCGCATGTTACTGACAGGAAAATGCTGCTCAATTAATGTTGGCAGCTCTTTCACCACATAGTCATACATTTGATAGTGAGTATTAAAGGGGGCTTGGGTAGCATTGAGGTAAAACCCTGCTCCTAATCCAAAATCATAGGCTGCAGATTCATCATCTGCGACATTCTCACCACGTGGACTGGTATCTGGGGCAACGATGGCGATACCTAATTCTGCGGCGACACGCTGAATACCTGATTTTTGCATGACGTTTTCGTCGGTGCAGGTGAGTCCTGACAGCCAATAAAGCACGGGAACTTTTTGTGAAGCGGCTTGTGGCGGCAGATAAATAGCAAAGCGCATGTGGCAATTTAGTGTATATGAATGGTGGCGATATTGCTTTAGCCAGCCGCCGAACATTTTATTACTACTGACGTTTTCTAAAGTCATTTGATTGATCGCTTATGATAAAAATGCCCTTAGCAGAAGGTTATGGGCATGATATTAATCCAATACAACAATAATATTACTTATCGAAGTGAATGACTGAACGAATGCTTTCACCGCTATGCATTAAGTCAAAGGCATCATTTATTCCTTCAAGACCCATGGTATGAGTAATGAAGTGATCCAGCTTAAATTCACCATTTAAGTATTGCTCAACAATACCGGGTAACTGACTACGCCCTTTAACACCGCCAAATGCACTCCCTTTCCAAACTCGACCAGTGACCAATTGAAATGGACGGGTTGAAATTTCTTGGCCTGCACCGGCAACACCAATAACAACCGATTCGCCCCAGCCTTTATGACAACACTCAAGCGCACTGCGCATGACATTAACGTTACCAATACATTCAAACGAGAAATCTACCCCGCCATCCGTCATTTCCACAATGACATCCTGAATCGGTTTGTCATAATTTTTGGGATTAATACAATCCGTCGCGCCTAATTTAGTGGCTAATTCAAATTTTGATTCGTTTAAATCAACACCAATAATGCGACTCGCACCAGCCATAGTGGCACCAATAATGGCTGATAAACCAATGCCGCCTAGGCCGAAAATGGCCACAGTGTCGCCTTTTTGCACTTTAGCGGTATTAAATACGGCGCCCATACCTGTTGTTACACCACAGCCTAATAAACACACTTCTTCAAGTGGGGCTTTTGGATTCACTTTTGCTAAAGAAATTTCTGGAAGCACGGTATATTCTGAAAAGGTTGAGCAGCCCATGTAGTGGAAAATTGGCTGACCATCTTTATAAAAGCGTGTCGTACCATCAGGCATTAAACCTTTGCCTTGGGTTTCACGTACTGCGCTACATAGGTTGGTTTTACCTGAAGTACAGAATTTACATTTACCACACTCGGCTGTGTATAGCGGAATGACGTGGTCACCTACTTGTACACTGGTAACGCCTTCACCGACCATTTCCACAATACCGCCACCTTCGTGACCTAAAATGACCGGGAAAATACCTTCTGGATCATCGCCTGACAAGGTGAAAGCATCGGTATGACAAACACCAGAAGCAATAATCTTAACCATGACTTCACCAGCTTTTGGATACATGACATCCACTTCTTCAATTGATAATGGTTGTCCCACTCCCCATGCAACAGCGGCTTTAGATTTTATATATTGTGCTGACATTGTGTTTGTCCTTTTAGCGTGACGATAAAAATGTGGATCTACACAGTGTAGATCATACCGTGTAGAAGATAAGTCTATTGTATTTATTTTCTGTCAGTTGATAATAAGCTTAAATTGCAAATAACTTTTACGAGTGAGTAACAATGCTGCCATGGGAAGGGGTTTATGAATTTGTCGCGGTGGCTGAAACGGATAGCTTTACTGCTGCGGGTAAGCGTTTGTCGATTTCAACAGCACAAGTCAGTCGTCAAATTAGTCAAATTGAAAATAGACTAAGTACCAAACTGTTTTATCGCACGACACGAAAAGTATCGTTAACCGAAGAAGGACAGGTTTTTTATCGTCATTGCCGTCAAGTTATCGATGGTCTTGAAGAAGCTGAGCGGGCGATAACCAGTTTACAGAATAAGCCTCAAGGCCTGATTAAACTGACAGCGCCTGTAACTTACGGTGAAAAATTTATTATGCCGATTGTGACTGACTATATGCAGCAATATCCAGATGTAGAAGTTATATGTGAGTTAACCAATCGACAATTAGATTTGGTAGAAGGCGGCTATGATCTTGCTATTCGTTTAGGCCGATTAGCAGACTCAAGCATGATGGCTAAACGATTAACTAGCCGAGAACAATTTGTTTGCGCTTCGCCTGAGTATATTAGCCGTTTTGGTGCACCTTATTCGTTATCAGAACTGAGCCAGCATAATTGCTTAATCGGCTCACAATCCCATTGGCACTTTACTGAATCAGGTAAAAATAGAAGTATAAAAGTGCAAGGGAACTTGCAGTGTAGTAGTGGCATTAGTTTACTTGATGCGGCATTAAAAGGCTTAGGTATTGTACAACTGCCAGGATATTACGTTCAGCAGGCTATTAACGATAATAAGTTAACGGTATTACTGGCACCGTTTCAACAAGAAAAAGAAGGGATTTGGGCCTTGTACCCACAAAACCGTCATTTATCGCCTAAAGTAAGACTATTAGTAGATAAATTGACAGTTTCTCTTACTCAGCAGTAATTTACTTGTTATTTCCCTCGATTTTATTGTGAGTTACCGATTTGGAACCTATTCCAAATCGGTAACTCACATCCATATTTGATTAAATTATGCGCTACATTTCATTTTTGAATATCTACTCCTTTAGATATAGCTAACTGCTGCCTAATTCCCTTTTTGGAATTGATTCCATCTTTATGATGAAAGAGTCAATTTAAACAAAGGGTGATGACCTATGAGTAATGTAGATCTGTTAGGACGCCGTAAATTTATTGCTGGACTAGGTGTAGCAGCAGGGGCTGCAATGGTAGCGCCTGCGATGGCTGTTTCTGAAAAGGCAGACGGTGTTAAGTGGGACAAGGAAATTGAAATTGTCATTATTGGTTCGGGTTTCGCAGGATTAGCCGCCGCAATTGAAGCGACTAAACTAGGCGCTAAAGATGTCCATATTTTCGAGAAAATGTCTTATTTTGGTGGTAATTCGGCGATTAATGGTGGCTTGTTTGCCGCCCCTGGTACGCCAATGCAATCTAAAGAAGGCGTGAATGACTCAGTAGAGCGCATGGTTGCTGATCAAATGGCTGCTGGACGTGGTATCGCTGATGAAGCTTTATTACGCCATGTTGCAGAACATGCAATGGAAGCGTTGCAAATGACCTTTGATGCGGGGTCTGAATACCATCCATATTTACAGCAACTTGGTGGTCACTCGGTTGCGCGTACTTACCAAACAACTGTGAGTTGTGGCGCGGGTATCACTCAGCCTTTATTACATAAGTGTCGTGAATTGGGTGTTCATACCCATAATCGCTCGAAATTTGAAGGTTTCTTGATTGGTGATAAAGGTGAAGTTGTAGGCGTTAAAATGCGTGATAACTACCACTTTGGCGAAGACCAACCTGGAAAAATTATTAATATCCGCGCAAAACGCGGTGTGATAATGGCAACTGGCGGCTTTGCTCAAAACGTTAATTTACGTATGGCGCAAGATCCAACATTAACCTCTGAAGTGGGTTGTACCAATGCGCCTGGTGCTACAGGTGAGGGGATGTATGAAATGTTCCGCTTAGGCGCGGTACCTGTCCATTTAGCGCATATTCAATCTGGCCCTTGGGCATCACCTGATGAAGGTGGATTTGGCTATGTGTCTAACTACTCTATTTATAACTTTCCACATTCAATTGCGATTAACCGTTTAACTGGTCAGCGCTTCATGAATGAAATTGCCGACCGTAAAACCCGTGCTGATGCTGAGTTAGCTTGTCGTGATGAAAAAGGCAATGCATTACCACCAATCTTAATTACCAGCTATAAGGATTCTAAAAAGCATCCTAATACTAAAAAGGTCATTAAGTATAACGTCGGCTGGAAGTTTGATTCTGTCGAAGAATTAGCTGCGCATTTCAAAGTGCCATTAAAAGCACTTAAAACCCAAATTGAAGAATATAACCAGTACGTTAAATCTGGTGAAGATACTCAATTTGGCAAGAATATGACCAAAGCTAAAGATAAGTATATTGAAGCACCATTTACCGTTGTTCGTTTATGGCCAAAAGTGCATTACTGCCAAGGCGGCGTGCAAATTACCACTAAAGCTGAAGTGAAAGATAGCTTTACAGGTAACCCTATCAAGGGGTTATATGCCGCAGGTGAAGTGTGTGGTGGTATCCATGGTGTGAGCCGTTTAGGTAGTTGTTCTATTCCTGAATGTATGGTCATGGGTATGACAGCCGCCCGTAGCACAATGAAAGCTTAACCCAATTAACAAGAGGAATTATTGATGAAAACATTAAAGATGATGCTTGCGTTGGGATTACTTTGCTTAAGTAGTGCAACAGTACAAGCGGTAGAAATCAGAGCTTACCATCAAGACGTTATCGGCAAAGATTGTAAAGCTTGTCATGACAATGGTATTAAACAATTTCCATCAGACCAAGCTTGTCAGCAATGTCATGATGTGGATGAATTAGCTGAAACAACTGCCCGTAGTGAAGAGGATAAGTGGCAAAACCCACATAACAACTTACATTACGGTAAAGAGTTACCTTGTCAGGAATGTCATGGTGAACATAAAGCGAAAGAGCCGATTTGTAGAGACTGTCATACGTTTAAGTATGATAAGCACAAAAAATAATACTTAATTGTCACGTCTCAAAAGAAGATTGAGCTAGTACAAATAATGAGTTATTAATTTGCCCATTTAAACTCATTTATGAAGTCTTCTGAAAGCCTCTAACTATCTTGTTAGAGGCTTTTTGTTTTTTAATCGTTTTGAATTATTAGCTATCAGCCACTTCTGCTAAGTTTTCAACATTGGCTTTGATTAGAGTGATCAGTTGCTGGGTTGCATCTGTTTGAGTATCAGGATTGAGGTATAGCGCTTCATTGAATACCGGCAATATAGGCAGTCCGTGCTCAACGGGATCTAATATCTGCATTTTATCGTTGATCCTAAATTCGGCAACGGGTGCAATAGTCAGATCGTTTTCAACGGCCATACATAAGGCTTGGGGTGAGGGGGTTGAAAGTAATACGTTGATCGAGCGCATTGTCAGTTGGTGGTTAGCAAATACTTGGGCACGAATAGGGCAGTTTTCTGGGTATAAAGCCATTGGGATCGTGCTACGTTTATGAGCATTACCATTTTTGGCTGCAACCCAATGAAAGCGTCGTTCAAATAACAATTCACCATTTGCTGGTGTTTGCCAATGTGTCGCGACTATCACATCAAACTCACCTTGCTTCAGGCGTTTGTAAAGGTTGCCACTCACGTCAGTATCAATTACCAGTTCTATGCGGGTAAATTCACGAATAAATTCAAGTAAACAGCTACTTAGATAACGTTTTATATAATCTGTTGGCACGCCAAGACGGATAATTTCGCGATTTTGACTATCTTTTAAATCATCTAAAGCTTGTGAATTTAGTTGCATCATTTTATAGGCGTAATTGAGTAAAGTGACACCAGACTCTGTCAGTGTTACCCCTTTATTATCACGTATTAATAATGGCTGGCCGACACTCTCTTCCAACTTTTTTATTTGCAAACTCAATGCTGATTGAGTTCGACAAATTTGCTCAGCTGCTTTCGAAAGGTTGCCATTTTCAGCCACGGCAATGAAGCTTTCTAGTAATTCAATTTTTAACATAGGCTTTAGAAAAACTGGCTATTGATAATGTTCATAGTGGTATCAGTATTACTTAATATCGAAGTCGTAAAAAGCTTGTTATCGTGTGAATGTGAACTGATAACATAATTTTGATATGAAGTAAGGAATGTAACATGGGAAGTTGGCAACAAAGAGGTGAATACCTAGTTGAAGTGTCACAACGATGCTTAAAAGGACATAAAACTTTTGATTTATGCCGTTCACATTTAGTCAAAGCGAGCCAGATTTCAAAAGGGACTATTTATAATCACTTTCCGACAGAGGCTGATTTAATGGTCGCGGTTGCTATTAATGATTTAAATCGCTGGAGTGCTCAAGCTGAACTTGATAAACAGGATTATCAAGATCCTCTCATTCAATTTTTAGCTCATCAATGTTGGCGATTACACGACACTTTAGTGAATAAGACTTTTGTTATTGAAAGAGTTATGCCTAACTCTGAGGTACTATCACAGGCAAGTGAGGTTTATCAGTTAGCATATCAGCAAAGCTACGATGCTTACTTTGTATGGTTCAATGAGATGATTGCTAGAATTGGTAAAGTTGAAGGCTTTAATCGAGGTGAGTTAGTGATTAACTATTTACGCGGCGCAATAATTAACACTGATGATGCTGATAAAGATGGTAATGATGTCCAGTTATATTATCAATACTGCTACGCCATTGTGCAGTTATTGGGGCATTCAGATAAGCGTTTACCTGGGATAGCTAAATTTCAAGAGTGGTTAAATAACATGCCGCAGCAACAGTGTGCGGCATAGGTTAAGTAAGGTGGAGAGTAAAACTCTGCACTCGATACAGGCTTAGCCTTGATAAAGTATCCGCATATTATTCCTAATTAGCTTGTTTGAACTACACTGTTTAAGTGTGACTTTATTGCAAGTATTAGATGAAAAAGGAGGCGTATGAAAATATTGATCATTTGTTTTGTTGGATTTTTTTCCTCGAATATCTTTGCTGAAACATTCACTGCACATTGCCGCAATTACCCTCCTGAGTTATTTTTTGAAAATGGCGAATGCAAAGGTGTCGTTCCTGAAATGATGACTGATATCTTTATTGAGCTAGGGCATCAGATTAACTGGGAAAATGTACCATGGATCCGTTCTATTAAAGAAGCTGAAAGTGGCAAGGTAGACCTATTAGTTCGCCATTCTATGACTGAAGCAAGACAAGTATTTCTATATCCAATCGCATACGGTTATTACATAAGAAATCTGAATTTTTATAAATCTCCTAGGTTAGACGTAGATATAAAATCATATAAAGAACTCGATAATTATAGAGTTGGCGCTATTCGAGGTAATTTCTATTCACCAACATTTTCAACTTTCGAGAGTAGGGAGTTAACTCTGGTGGGTAAAACACAGCAATTGGTGGGAATGTTAGAAAGGAACCGTATAGATGTTGCCGTTACCTCAGCTTCTCATAATGTTGAGTTATTTGAGGGTAAGTTTGAAAAAATTACTCTTGTAGATACTTTTGAAAATCCTATGTATATCAGCATACCTAAAAAGTCTAAAGCAGTTAAATTGTATTCTGACGTGGCTAGATTGATAAAAGAGTATGGCGACACAGGTAAGATAAATCAGTACTTTGAACGATATGGATTAGAAGTGCCTGAACAAATTATTGAATAGATTACAGTGATAAAACCCAAAAATGCCAACATTCAAGCTGGCATTAATTCTAAACTGAATTCACGATATCGTGTTTTTATTAAAAACTCGTCATTATATTTTTTTGATAAAATCCATCACTTTAGCTTTGGGTAAACGAGTGATTGTTTGAATATTATCGAATGTTATGACTTGATGCGGACGGTGTAGCTCAATGGTATCAAGTTGGTGAAGCCATAAGTGACCGGTCATGGTTGCATCGGCTAACGCGCGGTGAAATACACCATCATTGGGTAATTGATGATAATCCACCAAGGTCCCTAATTTATGATTGGGCGCATCTTGGTTAATTCTGCGTGATAACAATAAAGAACAAGCAAACTGTCCAGAGTATTGGTAATTAATTCGCTCGAATTCAGCATCTAAAAACTTCTTATCAAAGCTAGCGTTATGGGCTACAAGGTTGAAGTCTTCAATAAAATTAGCAAACCGCGCCATGACCGTTTCGCAGTCATCGGCTGTTTGCAGCATTTGATTACTAATACCTGTGTAGTTTTCAATAAAACTATTTACTCGACGCCCTGGATTCATCAATTCTTGAAATGAATCAACTACCACACCATCAACTAGCTTTACTGCACCAATTTCAATTGCGCGGTCACCATTATCTGGTGATAAACCTGTGGTTTCAAAGTCGAGAACGATGACGGTATTTGCTAATGTGCTTGATGCTATAGACACTGAATTTCTCTTTTAAATGTGGAACTTATTTACCAATACAAAATGAGCTAAAGATTTTACCCAATAGATCATCAGAGGTGAATTTACCGGTAATTTCAGATAGCGCCATTTGTGCCATGCGCAGTTCTTCTGCCAGTAACTCCCCTGCTAAATACACTTCCAGCTGTTCTTTACCTAGCTGTAAGTGACTTGATGCTAAGTCTAATGCTTCTAAATGGCGACGACGGGCGATAAAGCCGCCTTCTAGGTTACTTTGGTAACCCATTAATGTCTTAAGGTGCTGTTTAAGTTCTTCAACGCCTAAACCTGTTTTAGCAGAAATGCGGTAAACGTTATAACCATGTTCATCTGTGGTCATAACGGGCTCGCCGGTTAAATCAGCTTTGTTACGTACAACAGTGACGCCAAGTCTTGATGGTAGACGGTCGATAAAGTCAGGCCAAATATCATGAGGGTTAACATCAGTAGTGGTTGTGCCATCAACCATAAATAACACTCTATCTGCAGTGGCTATTTCATCCCAAGCTCGCTCAATACCTATTTTTTCTACGGTATCAACGGTGTCACGTAAACCCGCAGTATCGATAATATGCAGTGGCATACCATCAAGGTGAATATGTTCACGTAGCACATCACGAGTCGTACCTGCTATTTCAGTCACAATAGCAGACTCTTTACCTGCTAATGCATTCAGTAAACTCGATTTACCCGCATTCGGACGGCCTGCAATAACGACTTTCATGCCTTCACGGATAATTGAGCCTTGTTTCGCACTCGCTTGGACTGAATCAAGTTTATCGATGATTTTATACAGTGAGTTGGCAATTTTACCGTCTGATAAGAAATCGACTTCTTCATCGGGAAAATCAATCGCTGCTTCAACGTATAAGCGCAAGTTGGTGACTTGCTCTACGAGTTGATGTACCTCATCTGAGAATTCACCTTGGAGCGAGTTTAAGGCGCTTTTAGCAGCCTGTTCGCTGGTGGCATCAATTAAATCGGCAATGGCTTCAGCTTGGGTTAAATCAAGCTTGTCGTTCATAAAGGCTTGTTCACTAAACTCGCCTGGCTTAGCAATACGAAGTCCTTCAACTTCCATCACACGCTTAATCAGCATGTCTAGTACGATTTGACCGCCGTGGCCTTGTAGTTCCAATACATCTTCACCAGTAAAGGAATTAGGTCCTTTAAAAAATAAGGCAATTCCTTGGTCAATGACTTCTCCAGAAGCACTTTTAAAGTCACAGTAATCGGCATAACGAGTTTTAGGTAAGTGGCCTAGAACGCTGTGCGCGACTTCAGTTGCTTTATCACCTGATACACGAATGATACCGACGCCGCCACGACCTGGTGCGGTTGCTTGTGCCACGATAGTGTCTGTCATTGAGGAAAACCTTGTTGAAAATAGTAAAGGAAAAGGCGGCTTAATAGCCGCCTTTAAAGATTATATCAGTTTGAGCTATGACTTATTTTAAGCCTTTTTTCTCAAGACCTGCATAAATAATCTTTTGTTGTGTAATCGCCACTAAGTTACCCACTAACCAGTATAGTACTAGGCCTGATGGGAACCATAGGAAGAACACAGTAAAGATAACCGGCATCCACTGCATCATCTTAACTTGCATAGGATCCATGGTTGGTGCCATTGGTTGCATTTTCTGCATTAACCACATTGACACACCCATTAGTAACGGTAGTACGTAGTAAGGATCTTGAACCGATAAATCGTCAATCCAAAGCATGAATGGTGCGTGACGCAATTCATAACTTTCTAGTAATACCCAGTATAATGCGATGAAAATTGGCATTTGCAGCAAGATAGGAAGACAGCCACCCATTGGGTTAACTTTCTCTTTCTTGTAAAGCTCCATCATTGCTTGACCCATCTTCTGACGGTCATCACCGAAACGTTCTTTCAGTTCAGCAAGTTTTGGCTGTAGGTTACGCATTTTTGCCATTGAGGTGTATTGCGCTTTAGTCAGTGGATATAACAGACCACGAACAGAAAGCGTAATTAAGATAATTGCCAAACCCCAGTTAGTTACAATCGACTGGAAGAACATCAGTAGTTTGTAAATTGGAATAGCTAACCACCAAAGGAAACCATAATCGACTACTAAGTTCAGGGTTTCTGAAATAGAAGAAAGGGCTTTCTGGTCTTTAGGACCTACAAAGAACTGCGCACTGATGGTTTGTTGTGTACCAGGAGCAATATCATGAACAGCACCACGGAAACCAATGTTCGCTTGTCCACCAGCACTCATGCTAGTGAAAATAGTGTTTGAATCAGTTGCTGGTGGCACCCAAGCTGACACGTAGTAATGTTGAAGCATTGCAGCCCAACCACCCAGTGTTTGTTGGTTCAGGTTACTTTTAGCAATATCTTCAAAATCATACTTTTCGTAACGCACGTTTTGAGTAGAGAATGCTGCACCACGGTAAGTTGGCATCATCATGCTGCTTTCAGATGCTTGAACGGTTTGTTTAATTTGACCGTACATTTGCATTTGAAGCGGAGCTGCAGTGGTGTTGTTTACGTTGTAATCAACAGTCACATCATATTGGCCACGAGTGAAGGTAAATACTTTGGTGTAACTTGCGCCATTTGCATCTACATAGCTTAATGGTACAGATAAAGAGTCTTGGCCAGCGGCTAATTCATATTCTTCTGATTTAGCAGAAAAATGCGCACGTCCATGAGTACTGCTATCAATACCATCACGACCGATTAAACCACTTTGAGAAATATAGTTGAATGTACCGTTTTGCTCTAATAGAACAAATGAGTCATCACTGTCGATTTCAACTTTATGGTCAACCAGCGCTGCGTAAACAATATCACCACCGACAGGGTCGATTTTGATATCTAGCTGATCAGTTTTAACTGAAATGAGGTTTTGCGTCGCCGGTAATTGAACAGGCATGCTTGAATCAGCATCGGGTACATCGCCAATGTTTGACGAAGGTACGTTATTCGTTTGAACAACCGATTGTGTTGCTGCCGGTTGTGGTGCTTTATCGTCTTGCCATGCTTGCCAAAGTAAAAAACTGACAAACAGTAGTGCGATAAGCATTAAATTGCGTTGAGATTCCATAGCCTATTTGTTACACCTGTCGTTTTTAGGGGGGACGGGATCACTTCCGCCGGGATGTAAAGGGTGACATTTTAGTATGCGTTTCGCTGCAAGCCAACAACCTTTCGCAGTTCCATGCGTTTTTATTGCATCAATTGCATAATAAGAGCACGTTGGGTTGAATCTACAGCGAGGTCCCAGCATGGGGCTGATAAGAAGTTGATAACCACGAATAGCCTTGGTGGCTAGCCATTGTAACGGCGACTGAGCTTGCGCCATAACTTCTCTGTTAATTTATGTAGTTCTGCATTTTCCATATCGACCACGCCATTTCGAACCAAGACTACAATATCAAGATTTGGGATGTCATGCTGACTTAAACGGAAATTTGTTCTGATTATTCGCTTAATACGATTACGGTCGCTGGCATTTTTAACAAAACGTTTAGCAACTGTTAATCCAATACGAGGATGTTGTTCTGAATTAGGTATAGCGAGCAGAGTTATTTCAGCAGAAGATGCTTTGATGGGATTTGAAAATACAGATTTAAATTGCGCGGGAGTTAACAAACGTAACTCCCGCGTAAAAGCATAGCTAGTCACTATGAATATCTACCGATTAAGCAGATAAACGAGCGCGACCTTTTGCACGACGACGTGCAATCACTTTACGGCCGCCTACAGTGGCCATACGTGCGCGGAAGCCGTGAGAACGCTTACGCTTCAGGTTGCTTGGTTGAAAAGTACGTTTACTCATTTTGGCAATCCGTATATTTAGTAGTTAATAAACCTTACATTCTTAAAATAAGAGGTAAGGGCAAAAAAGAGGCCGAATTGTAATCACTTTAATCACTACCGTCAACAAGGAAAGTAGCTATATGAACAATTTTTACCTAATTAGTTTTTCGTTAAACGCCAAAAATGCACCACAGGATGTGGATAACTCTGTGAATCAACACTACATGTAGTGGATCAAAGGCTGTTTTACGAGATCAAACTGCGGCTATTATAGATCAAGAGTGATCGGTTAATAAAGCAGGATCTGCGAACAAATACGATTAATTGGATCGTTTTTGATCTTTAAAGATCACAGATATCCACATACAATGATCAGGCTGGGGATAAATATTTTTTTATCGATAGCGATCATTGAGATCTAACGATAGAATACCCCTCCTTCAACAAACGATATTAAGGAATTTTAAGTGGCGGTTTCACTTTGGCAACAATGTATCGGCAGGCTGCAAGACGAA
The DNA here is from genome assembly GCF_030548905.1 of Shewanella sp. 2_MG-2023. NCBI lineage: Bacteria > Pseudomonadati > Pseudomonadota > Gammaproteobacteria > Alteromonadales > Shewanellaceae > Shewanella > Shewanella sp. 2_MG-2023. Next base: position 43,524 of record NZ_JAUOSO010000020.1, on the reverse strand, counting down.
CTTTCTGCGCAGCAATTCAGTATGTGGATCCGTCCGTTACAGGCTGAAATGGATGGCGATACTTTGGTACTTTATGCACCTAATCGTTTTGTACTCGATTGGGTTCGAGATAAGTACATCAATATCATCAATCAATTTTTTACCGAACAGTTAGGTGGAAATGCCCCTAAGCTGCGCTTTGATATTGGTAGCCGTCCGTCAGCGGTCAGAACACCTGCACCTGTAAAGGCAGAGGTAAGACAACCGCAAAGCACTCAAGCTAAGCCACGAGTTAGCACTGCATTTAATACGCAAGCAGAGCCAGTTGAACATGCGAACCATCGCAGTAACATCAATCCAACTTACCAGTTTGATAATTTTGTTGAAGGTAAATCAAACCAATTAGGTAAAGCGGCGGCACTGCAAGTAGCAGAAAACCCTGGTGGAGCATACAACCCATTATTCTTATATGGCGGCACCGGTTTAGGTAAAACCCATTTATTACATGCTGTGGGTAATGGCATTATTAAAAATAATCCCAATGCTAAAGTGGTTTATATGCATTCTGAGCGTTTTGTTCAGGATATGGTTAAAGCATTGCAAAATAATGCAATTGAAGACTTCAAACGTTATTACCGTAGTGTAGATGCACTCTTTATTGATGACATTCAATTCTTTGCCAATAAAGATCGTTCACAAGAAGAATTCTTTCATACCTTCAATGCACTATTAGAAGGTAATCATCAGATCATTCTGACATCTGATAAGTACCCTAAAGAAATTGATGGGGTAGAAGATCGTTTAAAATCACGTTTTGGTTGGGGTTTAACGGTGGCGATTGAGCCTCCAGAACTGGAAACCCGTGTGGCAATCTTAATGCGTAAAGCAGAAGAGAGTGGTATTAACCTTCCTGATGAAGTGGCTTTCTTTATTGCTAAGCGTTTACGTTCAAATGTTCGTGAATTGGAAGGCGCATTAAACCGCGTGATTGCCAACGCTAACTTTACCGGCAGACCCATCACAATTGATTTTGTCCGTGAAGCATTACGTGATTTATTAGCACTGCAAGAAAAATTAGTGACCATTGATAATATTCAAAAGACGGTTGCTGAATACTACAAAATTAAAATGGCTGATATGTTATCTAAGCGTCGTTCTCGCAGTGTTGCGAGACCTCGTCAAGTCGCGATGGCATTATCAAAAGAACTAACAAACCAAAGCTTACCTGAAATTGGGGATGCCTTTGGGGGTCGTGATCATACTACCGTATTACACGCATGCAGAAAAATTGCCCAATTGCGTGAAGAAAGTCATGACATTAAAGAAGATTATGCTAACTTGATACGTACATTATCTTCTTAATATCAGGAAATTGAGTCGAATGAAATTTTCAATTGATAGGGATGCCCTATTAAAACCACTTCAATTAGTGTGTGGCGCAGTAGAAAGACGTCACAATTTACCTATTTTATCCAACTTGCTAATCGAAGTTAGTGAAGACTCACTTAAGCTTACAGGTACGGATTTAGAGGTTGAGCTTGTTGGTCAGGCTCCTATTCAAGGTGAAGTTGAAGTGGGCAGTACGACAGTTCCTGCTAAAAAGCTATTAGACATTGTTAAGTCACTTCCAGAACAAGTCGAAATCAAGATTGAGCAACAAGAAAATAAGTGGTTATTGCGCTCAGGCCGAAGCCGATTTTCTTTAGCAACCTTACCAGCATCCGATTACCCGAATGTTGAAGCATTCCAAGCTGAAATAGAATTTAGCCTTAAACAAGGCACGCTTAAGTCGATTATTGATTCAACTCAATTTTCAATGGCTAACCAAGATGTGCGTTATTACCTGAATGGTTTGTTATTTGAAACGTCTGGTACTTCATTAAAAGCGATTGCGACTGACGGACACCGTTTAGCATTAAGTCATCGTGACATTGGTATTGCACTACCTGAAAAGCAAGTCATTGTGCCGCGTAAAGGTGTGGTAGAAATGTCTCGTTTGCTAGAAAGTGAAGACAAAGAAATTAATATTGCCATTGGCGATAGTGCTATACGTGCGACCACTGACAATGCAGTATTTACCAGTAAGTTAGTTGATGGACGCTTCCCTGATTATCGCCGTGTATTGCCAAAAGGTGGTGATAAGATTGTCGTTGCTAGTCGAAACCACTTAAAACAAGCATTAACACGAGCTTCTATTTTATCTAATGAGAAGTTCCGTGGGGTGCGTATTCAGCTTGAGCCTGGTTTATTGCGCATTACTGCCAATAACCCTGAGCAGGAAGAAGCTGAAGAAATTATCGATGTTGAATATAACGCTGAAAATTTAGAAATTGGTTTCAACGTAAGCTATTTGCTAGATGTATTGAATAACTTAGCCAGTGACGACGTCAGAATCACGCTTATTGATGGAAACTCGAGTGCGTTAATAGAAAACCACGCCGAAGAAGATTCAATGTATGTCGTGATGCCTATGCGTTTATAGTTTCTATTGAACTAAATAGATTACCGAAACGTTTTTATCCCAAGAAGGTGCTACATTAAGGCACCTTTTTTAGTTTTATGTCTTTGTTGATAGGTTTGAGAAATTACCACTCATGAGTTTAACCCGTCTTAATATCGCCCAGTTTCGTAATATCCTTTCGGCGTCATTAACCCCAGCGTCAGGTTTAAACTTGATTTATGGTGAAAATGGCAGTGGAAAAACCAGTATATTAGAAGCGATATATTTTTTGGGAATGGGGCGTTCTTTTCGAAGTCACTTATCGCAAAGGGTGATTAATATTGAGCAAGACAGCCTAACGTTATTTGCCGAACTCGAAATGGAGTCGGGTGAAGCGAAATTAGGCCTAAGACGTTTTAGAAATGGCGACATTGATGTCAAAATGAATGGCGATAAAGTGAAGCGATTATCTGTTTTAGCTGAAACGTTACCTATTCAAGTTATCACCCCTGAAAGTTTTTCTTTGCTATTTGAAGGTCCAAAAGCCCGCCGTCAATTCATTGATTGGGGCGCTTTTCATGCTGACGTTAATTTTTATCAAGCATGGGTAAATACGAGAAGAATTTTAAAACAAAGAAATCAGCTACTTAGAGACAGATCTTCTTATGCCACAATTCAATTTTGGGATAAGGAATTGGTGCGGTATGCTGAACAAGTTACTTCGATACGAAATCACTATGTAGACTCGTTAAATGAGCTACTTAAGGGTATAATCGAAGAGTTTTTACCACGAGTTGATATTAAAGTTTCCTTTACTCGTGGCTGGGATAGCAAAACGGATTTTTCCGAGTTACTCGAAACTCAATATCACCGAGATTTATCATCGGGTAATACAGGTAGTGGACCACACAAAGCAGATTTGCGATTACGTGTTGGCAACCTACCCGTGCAAGATGCGTTATCCCGAGGACAGTTAAAATTATTAGTCTGTGCACTGCGTATTGCACAAGGCAAATTGCTTCAAGAACAACAGAACAAGCATAGTATTTACCTTGTGGATGATCTTCCATCTGAGTTGGATGCACAACATAGGCAGCTATTGCTAAAACAGTTAACCGAAACCGGTGCACAAATTTTTGTCACAGCGATTGATCCTGTTGCAATAGTCGATTCGCTGGCAAGCCCGCCAAGTAAAATGTTTCATGTGGAACACGGGCAAGTCACGGTAGTTGAATAAAAACGAGAGAGAAATATGTCAGAGAATAGTTATGATTCTTCGAGTATTAAGGTTTTAAAAGGCCTTGATGCAGTTCGTAAGAGACCAGGGATGTACATCGGCGATACAGATGATGGTACGGGTCTTCATCACATGGTATTCGAAGTGGTCGATAACTCTATCGATGAAGCCTTAGCGGGTCACTGTAATGACATTACTATCACCATTCATGCTGATGGTTCTGTATCTGTTACAGATGATGGCCGTGGTGTTCCAGTTGCAATCCATGAAGAAGAAGGGGTTTCAGCTGCAGAAGTGATTATGACCGTACTTCATGCTGGTGGTAAGTTCGATGATAACTCATACAAAGTTTCTGGTGGTTTGCACGGTGTAGGTGTTTCGGTAGTAAACGCATTATCTGAAAAACTGCAAATGATCATTCGTCGTGATGGTCATATTTATGAACAGTTCTACACTATGGGTGTTCCAGATGCGCCTATCGCACCAGTTGGTGATACTGAAAAGACTGGGACTCATATCCGTTTTTGGCCAAGTGCTGAAACCTTCTCAGATACCTTGTTCCATTTTGATATTCTTGCCAAACGTGTACGTGAATTATCATTCTTGAACTCAGGTGTGGGTATCCGCCTTGTTGACGAACGTGATGAGCGTAATGAATTCTTTAAATACGACGGCGGTATTAGCGCATTCGTAGATTACTTGAACCGTAACAAGACGCCAATCAACAAAGACGTATTCCACTTTACTCAAGAACGTGAAGATGGCATTACCGTTGAAGTCGCAATGCAGTGGAATGATGGTTATCAAGAAAGCATTTTCTGTTTTACCAATAACATTCCACAACGTGATGGTGGTACTCACTTAGCGGGTTTCCGTGGTGCATTAACACGTAACTTAAATAACTACATGGAGCGTGAAGGCTTCAATAAGAAAGGCAAAACCAACGCAACGGGTGATGATGCTCGTGAAGGTTTGACCGCGGTTGTTTCTGTAAAAGTACCAGATCCAAAGTTCAGTTCACAAACCAAAGATAAATTGGTTTCAAGTGAAGTGAAAGGCGCTGTAGAACAAACAATGGGTGAGCAGTTAAATGATTACCTATTAGAAAACCCTGTCGATGCAAAATTGATTGTGGGTAAGATTGTTGATGCCGCTCGTGCTCGTGAAGCAGCGCGTAAAGCTCGTGAAATGACACGTCGTAAAGGCGCACTCGATTTAGGTGGTTTGCCAGGTAAACTTGCAGATTGCCAAGAGAAAGACCCTGGTCTTTCTGAAATCTACATAGTGGAAGGGGACTCTGCTGGCGGATCAGCCAAGCAGGGACGTAACCGTAAAAACCAAGCGATTCTTCCGCTTAAAGGTAAAATCTTAAACGTTGAGAAAGCACGTTTTGATAAAATGTTATCTTCGCAAGAAGTGGCAACGTTAATTACTGCACTAGGTTGTGGTATCGGCCGTGAAGATTACGACCCAGAGAAAACCCGTTATCATAACATCATCATCATGACCGATGCCGACGTCGATGGCTCGCACATTCGTACCTTGCTATTGACCTTCTTCTTCCGTCAAATGCCTGAGCTAATTGAGCGTGGCTTTATCTATATTGCACAGCCTCCTTTGTTTAAAGTTAAAAAAGGTAAGCAAGAGCAGTATCTAAAAGATGAGCCGGCGTTAACTGAATACTTAACTACTCAAGCGTTAGATGGCACTCATATTTATCCGACTCAAGGCGCTCCAGGTATGACTGGTGAACCTTTAGAACGTTTAGTGAGCCAATATCGTGAAGTTGAAGCAATCATTGATCGTTTAGCTAAACGTTACCCTGAGTCTATTACTAATCGTATGATCCATCATCCAGGTGTGAGCAATGAAATGCTATCTGATGAAGGTCAAATGAAGCAGTGGTGTGATGCATTCGTGGCAGACTTAATTGAACTTGAGTCTGACGGCGTGATTTACAGCATTGAGCCGGTATTAGATCCAGAGCGTAAAGCTTACCTGCCTAGCTTAACGATTCGTAAGCATGGTATCGATACTAATTACTTGTTCAGCTATGACTTCTTCCAGTCAAACGACTACTCGCTTATTGCTAAGCTAGGTAGAGCGTTAGACGGTATGATTGAAGAAGGCGGTTACATAAAACGTGGTGAGCGTATGAAGGAAGTAGAAACTTTCTTAGAAGCGCTTGAGTGGACGATGAGCGAAGCTAAACGTGGTCTTTATATCCAACGTTATAAAGGATTGGGTGAGATGAACCCTGAGCAATTGTGGGAAACTACAATGGATCCTGAAACACGTCGTATGTTGCGTGTGACGATTGAAGATGCTGTAGGTGCTGATCAACTATTTACAACGTTAATGGGTGATCAAGTAGAGCCACGTCGTGACTTTATTGAAACTAACGCATTGAACGTAGCTAACTTAGACGTGTAACAATTATTTGTTAAGTCTTAAATTAAAAGGGAAAGCTTTGCTTTCCCTTTTTTGTGCCTACATCTCAGTGTCACACTCAAGCATACCCATCCCAATACATTTACCCATACACAACCACAACCACATGCACAATCAGCTACTTGCACAAAATCTATTTCTGCTTTTCTGTGATTTGCTGACTCAATGTCTGAATCGCAATTTCTAGTTTTTTAATCTCTCTTTGGGTTGCACTGCGGTTCATCTCATTAAAGGTCCACATTTTTATTGCTATCTGCATCATACTACTCAGTAGTAGGCCCACTCCCCATTGCAGTTTAGTTGCCATTGATGACTCTACAAAAAAGAATTCATAGCCACACCACAACATCAGACCAGAAAGACCAAATGCAACAATAGTCGATATGATCATCCAGCCACCTAGCCTACCTTGATAGGCACTTGCCAACATACTCCACAAATTGGGGTCTCGATTTATTTGGGCTTTTAATAACTCATTTTCATGCTCAAGTTGTTCACGTATTTTGTCATCTAAACTCATAATTAATCCTTATCTAATACTTGTTTTAACGCTGCTCTGGCTCGAAATAGTCTTGATTTAACTGTGCCTGAAGCAATGTTTAAAATGTGACTTATTTCACTGAGATTGAAGCCTTCTAAGTAAAATAAATGAATAACCTGATGCTCAATTAAGCTTAAATGCTTCATTGCTTGTGCTAACTCTGATGTATCGGCTTTGGTTTCTGCTGCTATCTCACCTATTGCATCAAGTGGGGTGTACATATGCTTTTTATTGCTTTTGACCATATCTAAAACTTGCCAATGAGTTAGTTTAAATAACCAAGTCTTAAATGCTGCAGGATCATTTATTCTAGTCATTGTTGTTGAAAGCTTTAGCCATGCCTCTTGAACAGCATCCTGAGCTAGCCCTTTGTTGCTGGTTGTTCTATATGCAAACGACAATACTTGCGGATAAAAGTGCTGATAGAGCTGATCAAACGCTTTTAAATTTCCAGCTTGAGCTTCAAGTACCCAAAGTTCTATTTGTGCTTGTCGGATAAATAGATACTCCATGTAAGGTTTTAACAAGATGTAGAGTAAAGACGAGAGACAACATTGAATGGTTCGGTTTTTTATTATTTATTTTTACTGTGATGACTCATAGAGGTAATGATATAAGCAAAGGGTTATCAATCATTATCCTTTAAAGGGATAAAATAAATTTGTTTGTTTGGATATAATGTTACGTTCACTTTTAGACATTATTGGGAGATATCTTTTTATATTTCCAAATGTGTGAAGTGGTTACGTTCTTGATTCCTTGCGGTCGCTATACTTTATACTAGAACACAGTAAAGGATTACTCTCGGTTTAGTGGTTATTACTTTTACTTAGGTCATACAAGTGGTTAAAGCATTATTTAATAAGATATTTAATATTCGCTCTAAGAAAGAGGTGAATGCTGCTAGCGCATTAAATTCGCAAAACAGTCTTTTATCTAAAACGGCTTCTGTAAACGCATCACATGCGGTGAGCAAAACGGCGATACATCAGTCTACAAATCAGCCAGCGCCAACGATGGCAATCGCTGTCGACTCTTCAGCTTTGTTCTACAGCTTATTGTTTCCTGTAAGCGATCAAGACACTGGCGCAATGGCCAATAGTTTAGAGCGCAATGTTCTATCTAAAATTGAGCAGGCTTTTAGTTCGCCAAAAGTGATTGCAGAGAAGGTACTTAAATTGCCAAGCCGTCTATCTGAGTTAGATAGAAAGTTGGCTCAAGAAGATATTGATACTAAAGATTTGCTCGGCATGATTGAACAAGATCCTGTTTTGAGTATCGAGGTTTTAAAACTATGTAATTCCAGTGCCTTTAAACGTTCTGACAAAGAGATTACTAGCTTACAGCAAGCTGTGGTTCAAATTGGTTTGCAGCAGCTGCAGTTGTTTGTACGTACTAGTTTGATGAAAGAAATGATAAATATTAAGCCTATTTACTTCAGGCGTTTTGGTGCCGAAATTTGGCGCCACTCTATGCAGGTTGCCTTTCTTGCGAAGGCGTTTGCTGACGAGGATGGTGACACAGCTTTTTTTCTCGGTTTATTGCATGATGTGGGTAAAATTGCCATTTTTAAAATGATGATTGAAGCTTTTCGACAAGCAGAACCGGGTGAACAGCCTAGCTCAGTGTTGTTTAAGCAAGTCATGACCACTAAATCATTAAGCTTAAGTGCATTGTTGGTTAAACATTGGCAGTTACCAGCTCAATTTGAACAGCCATTAGCGCAACTGGCTAACTCACTTCATCAACCTAGTGATCCATTAGCAATCGCGGTATGGCGAGCCAATATTGTCAGTGAATGTTCTATGCTAAAGCAGGTGAATAAATTAACTGTCGAGGCGCAGGGACAACTTTTGTCTCAAGTGAAAATAGATGCCGAGCAGTTTGAAGTGCTGCATCAAAAGTTGCTGAGTTTATAGTCATAAGTCGATCTATCTTCGACGTGATTAATGCTTGATGAACAATAAAAAACGCGCCGAAAGGCGCGTTTTTTTATAAGTGCTTATACGACATATTCATTACTGAAGTAATGAAATATCCGCAGCATGTAAGAATTGTTCACGTAAGCTATTTAACAGTGCTAAACGGTTATTCTTAAGTGCTGCATCATCAGCCATTACCATCACATCTTCAAAGAAGGTATCAACGCTTTCACGTAGATTTGCTAGTAAAGCTAGTGCTTCTTGATAGTTAGCGGCAGCAAATAAAGGCGCTAGCTGAGGTTGTAGCGCTGCTAATTTGTCTGCTAATGCCTTTTCAGCACTTTCAACTAAAAGTCCTGAATCAATAGTAGATGGGATTTCACCTTCAACTTTAGCCAAGATATTAGACACACGCTTATTGGCAGCAGCAAGTGCTGATGCTTGCTCTAAAGTTCTGAAGTGAGCCACAGCTTTAATGCGACTTTCAAAATCTGCAGGTGCAGTCGGTTTGCGTGCTAAGACCGCAAGAATAACATCAACACCCACACCTTGATCTTGATACCAAGAACGGAAGCGGCCCATAAAGAACTCAAGTACTTGCTCAGATACTTTATCGTTAGTCAGGTTTTCACCGTGTAATTCTTTTGCTTTAGCAATCAAATCAACTAAATCTAACGGTAAATTGTTCTCTAAACAAAGACGCAAAATCCCGATAGCAGCACGGCGAAGTGCGAATGGATCAGCTGCGCCTTTTGGTGCTTGGCCAATACCAAAAATACCCACTAAAGTATCAAGCTTTTCAGCTAATGCGACACAGATTGAGATAGGTGCAGTAGGCACAGTATCGCCAGAGAATTTAGGTTTGTATTGCTCAGCAAGGGCAACAGCAACCGCATCAGTTTCACCGTCTAAGCGTGCGTAATGCATGCCCATAGTGCCTTGAAGGTCGGTAAATTCCATCACCATATTGGTCATCAAGTCTGACTTAGACAATAAACCTGCACGCGCAGCTTCTTCGCTATTTGCACCTATGCTGGTGGCAATGAAACTCGCCATAGCTGAAATACGTTCAACGCGGGCTTTAATCGTGCCTAATTGCTTTTGGAAAACAACAGACTCTAAGCTGGATAAACGTGTTTCTAAAGACTGTTTTTTGTCAGTTTCAAAGAAGAATTCAGCATCAGCAAGGCGAGGGCGAACGACTTTCTCGTTACCCGAAATAATCTGCTGTGGATCTTTAGATTCAATATTGGTGACGAAGATAAAGTTAGGTAATAACTGACCCGCTTTATCAAATACTGGGAAGTATTTCTGATCGCCTTTCATGGTGTAAACCAAGGCTTCAGCTGGCACATCTAAGAATTTTTCTTCGAAGCTTGCAGTCAACACAACCGGCCATTCAACCAATGCTGTGACTTCTTCAAGTAGTTCATCTTCAAGTTCTGCCACGCCGCCGATTTGTTTGGCTGCAATTTCAGCATTCACTTTAATGATGTCTTTACGACGTTGGTAGTCAGCTAATACTTTACCTTGCGTTTCTAACTCGGTTAAGTAGTTGTCTGCATGGTCTAGTTCAAAGGTATCCACACCCATGAAACGATGGCCACGGATCGTGCGTGCTGATTCAATACCTAATAATTCACCAGCAACTAACTCATCACCTAATAACATGGTTACGGTGTGAACAGGACGGATAAACTGTGTGGTATTGCTACCCCAGCGCATAGGCTTAGGAATAGGTAACTTATCAAGTGACTTTTGCGCCATCGTTGCAATAAGTGACTTAGTTTCAACACCAACCACTTTTGCTTGATGTAATAACCATTCGCCTTTATCTGTTTTAAGGCGGTCAGCTTGTTCAACGGTAATACCGTTACCACGAGCCCAGCCCATAGCGGCTTTTGTTGGGTTACCTTCAGCATCAAATGCTTGTGCAACTGCAGGGCCACGTTTTTCAACAACTTTGTCTGCTTGAGCGACAGCAAGTTGCTCAATACGAATCGCTAGACGGCGAGGCGCTGCGTACCAAGTAGCATCGGAAAAAGCTAATTCTGCTTTAGTTAACTCTTCGGTAAAGTTTGCTAGAAATGACTCTGCAAGTTTACGTAATGCTTTTGGTGGTAATTCTTCTGTACCCACTTCAATGAGTAAGTTTTCAACGTTCATATTCTACCTCTACTTACACATTGGGAAACCAAGCGCTTCACGTGCTTGGTAATAAGATTCAGCAACACCTTTTGCCATAGTACGTACACGCAAAATATAGCGTTGACGTTCTGTAACCGAAATTGCATGGCGTGCATCAAGTAAGTTAAATGCATGAGAGGCTTTCATTACTTGCTCGTAAGCTGGCAATGGTAAAGGCTTTTCTAGGGTTAATAATTTCTGGCAGGCTTTTTCACAATCATCAAATTGTTTAAATAGCACTTCAACATCAGCGTGTTCGAAGTTATAAGTTGATTGCTCCACTTCATTTTGATGGAAAATATCGCCGTACATCACTTTGCCCATTGGACCATCTGTCCAGACAAGATCATAAACACTGTCAACTTCTTGGATATACATCGCAAGACGTTCTAGACCATAGGTGATTTCACCAGTGACAGGCTTACACTCTATACCACCGACTTGTTGGAAATAGGTAAATTGCGATACTTCCATACCGTTTAACCAAACTTCCCAACCTAAGCCCCAAGCACCTAGTGTTGGCGACTCCCAGTTATCTTCAACAAAACGCACGTCATGAACGCCCATATCCACACCTAGTGCTTCTAAAGAACCAAGATATAACTCTTGAATGTTACTTGGAGAAGGCTTAAGCACTACTTGGAATTGGTAGTAATGTTGTAGGCGGTTAGGGTTTTCACCGTAGCGGCCATCGGTAGGTCGGCGACATGGTTGCACATATGCGCTGCTCATTGGCTCTGGGCCTAATGAACGCAAAAATGTCATCGGGTGGAATGTACCTGCACCCACTTCCATGTCCAATGGTTGAACGATTGCGCAACCTTGCTGCGCCCAGTATTCCTGCAGGGTCATAATGAAGCCCTGGAATGTCTTTACGTCGTGTTTCGTCGTCATGTCCGCTTATCTACTGGTTGAGGCTAAAAATAGAAAATGGTTTTGATTATACCTTGTAGATTAATACAGATGTAGGTTATTTTTTAACGTAGAGATTAAAAATTTAAATGGGCTATACAAATGGATCTGAAACGCTGTGCTTGGTTGAGTAACGACCCGCTTTATATCGATTATCATGATAACGTTTGGGGAAGGCCTGTTTATGATCCCATCGTGTTATTTGAGAAGCTGTGCCTTGATGGCCAACAAGCTGGATTATCTTGGATAACTATTTTAAAGAAGCAGCATAATTACCAAGACTTGTTTGCTAACTTCGATCCTAAAGTCATTGCCACTTTTGACGATGCTAAAGTAGAGGAGTTATTACTTAACCCTGGGATAGTTAGAAACCGTTTGAAAGTGAATTCTATCATCAAAAATGCTAAAGCCTATTTGGTTTTTGTAGAACAAGGAAATGACTTTTCAAAATTTCTGTGGGAGTTTGTCGGAGGTGAGCCGAAAATCAATCACTTCGCTACGATGTCAGAAGTGCCAGCGCAAACACCTGAATCTGAAGCCATGTCTAAAGCCTTAAAAAAGCTCGGTTTTAATTTTGTTGGACCGACAATTTGTTATGCATTTATGCAAGCGGTAGGGATGATTAATGACCATACAACAGACTGTTTTCGTTATGGAAAGTGATTTTTAGGTCAATTCTCTTAATATAAAAAAGGGATGTTCCACGTGGAACATCCCTTTTTGTTATCTAGTAGCTGGATAGTTACTATTTAGTGGTTTCAAAGAAAAATGGTTTACGCTTAACTTCATCGCCATTTAACTGGTTCATGGTTTCAGCATTGTATAATTTGCCGTTTGCCATGGTATAAGTCACTTTATCAGTCACTCTGATGTCCGCAAGTGGATCACCATCAATAACAATGATATCAGCTAATTTTCCTTCTTTGATTGAACCAATCTGATGATCCATTCCAAAGGTTTTCGCTGGGTTAATTGTGGCTGTTTTCAATACATCCATATTGCTCATCCCGCCTTGAGCAAACATCCACATTTCCCAATGTGCTGCTAAACCTTCACGTTGACCATGAGCACCAATGTTTGGATGAATACCTATTTCATTTAACTCATTGGCGACGCGGGCAACATTGAAATGATTGTAATGTTCATCAGGTGCTTTGGTTCTGCGCATTGAGCGAGCATTCAAGATATCACTTGGTACGTACATACTTAAACGAGGATGAGCCCATACGTCAGTTTTGTCATACCAGTAATGCTCTCCTGAAATACCGCCATAAGCGACAACTAATGTCGGCGTGTAAGCTACTTCAGTTTGGCTCCAGAACTGTTTGATATCACTGTAGATTGAACCTGCAGGAAGTGAATGTTCGATTGTCGTATGACCATCGGCAATCATTGATAAATTGTGTTGAAGTAAGCTTCCGCCTTCAGGCACAACCATCATTTCAAGTTCACGCGCCGCTTGGATAACTTGCTGACGTTGGTTTCGACGTGGCTGGTTATAACTTTTCACACTAAAAGCACCGACTTTCTTTAAGCGCTCCAAATGGAACTTGGCATCATCCAGTGAGTCAACATGAGACGTATAACCAGGAGCATTGGCACCATATAAAATTGTACCAGTCGAGAATATACGTGGGCCAACAATGTTACCGGCTTTTTGCTGCTCTGAAGCTGCAAAAATCTCAGTGGTATCATTTGATGGATCGTGAATTGCTGTAACACCTAAAGACAGGCCAGAGTATAGTTGCCAATTCTGCTGAGGAATAATTTCATCATCAGCTTGTCCACCATGTGCGTGAGCATCGAATAAACCAGGCATTAATGTTTTGCCTTTAATATCGATAACTTGTGCACCTTTAGGAATTGTCACGTTGGCATCACCGACACTAACAATTTTGTTGTTTGTAATGATGACAACACCATTATCGATGACTTGGTCGTTTTCCATAGTAATGACTTTGCCACCAACAAAAGCGATTGTTCCACGTGGAACATCTGCTTTTTCTTTGAAGCCAATGGCAGTAATGCTTGGTTTAACTTCATCTTCTGTCTTAGCATATTGGGTATCAACAGCGGCTTGATATAGATCTGGGCCGAGGGTCCAATAAAGTTCGTTACTCTTATTGTTCCAGCTAATACTTTCACCTGCGCGTACACTTAACTGAGTTACAGGTAGGTTCGTTGCTTTAGGGCTAATTCGAACTGTTTCACCATGTTTAGCAAATGGCGTAACGTATACACGGAAACGTTCAGAAAATGCTAAATGTTCTCCGTTAGGTGATACACGGAACTCCGTTGCATGCTCGCTGGTATAATGAGTACGCTTTTCAAATCCATCTAAACTGATAGAAGATAGCTCAGGTGTTTCGCCATAATCCATGAAGAATACACGTGTTGAATCAGCACCAAATTGCGGTTGGTAACCGCTAGCGGTTATTTTGATGTTGTTCTTTTTCTTTAAATCTACCTTATATAAACCTGGTTCTTGTGACCAAGTTCGAGGCGTCATATAGCCGCCTTTGGCTTTGCGGTATACAACCGTTTTACCATCAGGTGAAAAGGTAGGTTCAACGTACTTGCCTGGTTCACTGGTTAACTCTTTGCTACGGCCGCCTTTAGCACTGACAATACTGACTGTGCCTTGGTCCTGGTCATTCCAAGTCGTGAAGACTATGTTCTTACCATCACGTGACCATTGCGGGAATAGTTCATTAACATCGTCATCTAGACGAGTTAAGCGTTTACGTTTTCCGTCTTCAATATCACGAACCCACAGCTTACCCAATGCTTCGAAGACTACTTTCTCACCATTAGGTGATACCTGTGCCATACGTAGCATTTTTACATCAAACTCATCTTGATCTAGATTTTGAGTAAAACGAACTGAAGGTTGAACATCTAACTCTGTTTTGACTGAAAAAGGAATATTGCTGACTTCTTTGTCTTCAACATTGAGTTTATTAATTTTCCCTTTTGCCCAAAATACGATTTCTTCGTTATCTTGAGTCCAAGACATGGTTGGGTATACGCCATGGATAGCCCATGTTTCTTGCATGTCACGATCAAGATTATCGTAAAGTTTAGTGTGTTTACCTGATTTTAAATCCAATAAATACAATGTCGACTGGAAACCATCACGTTTAATATAGGCGAGCTTAGTCCCATCAGGACTTGGTGTAGGTCGGATTGCACCGCCAGTACCTTCAATTAGGACTTCGATATCACCAGTTTGAGTATCGTAGCGTTTAATTTTATAAATCCCTTTTACAGAATCTTTTGAGTAATGGAACGTTTTACCTGGCGTAGCATCTTGGCTGAAGTAAATATATCGGCCATCAGGAGAGTAAGCGGGTTCGCCTAAATCTTTTTGATCGTTAGGGCGCTCTGTTAGTTTTACACCTTCGCCACCCGCAACGTGATACATCCACACTTCACCAGCACCTAAGCTGCGACTGGCGGTAAAGTGTTTACGTGCCACAAGGTATTGTGAGTCAGGACTCCATGCAGGACTGTTTAATAAACGGAATGTTTCTGAGGTGACTGCTCTTTGGTTACTGCCATCAGCATTCATTACCCAAATATTATCGCCGCCATCTTCATCCGATGTAAAAGCGATTTGTTTGCCATCAGGGCTATAGACAGGTTGCATTTGCCAAGCAATGCCTGAGGCGAGCTTTTTGGCTTCTCCGCCACTAATAGGCATCTGATAAATATCGCCTAATAGGTCAAATACAATGGTTTTGCCGTCAGGTGAAACGCTGACATTCATCCATGTACCTTCAGTAACATCAATTTGTAGTTTTTCTAAAGGCGCATTAGCTGGCGCATTCACTTGCCATTTTTCGGTTTCATCTGCTGCGTTAACAGCTAATGAAGCACTCGCTAAGCTAAGCGCAATAGCAGTGTAGAGAGGTTTTATTTTTGAGGTAAACATGCACAGTCCATTTATGATTATCGTTATAAGGTCGAGTTATACTTTTATTAATCGAGTGTTGTTTGCGAGTTGTAAAACTGATGATATTTATCGCATAAATTAACCAAGAACTAAACAGTTTTTCTGTTTCAAATGATGACAGTACAAAAGCGATTTGAATTATTGAGGATTAATACAGAAGGGTGTTGATGGTTTAGCTTATTGTTTAGACGTTGAAGAGTCGTTTTTAGCTTGATGAATAATTAATGGGCATGCTGATTGGATTAAAAAAAGTGTGGGTTTTCTTTTTTGGTCCAGTGTGTTGTTAAACGGTTTTATTGTTAATCAGCTTTTATTAATAAATGACCTTATCGAATACGAACTGTATCCTCTACTTGAATTAGCCCTTCTGTGACAACTTTACAGGTAACACCGCCTCGCCACTGGGGTAGTAATGCTTGTTCAAGACCTGGGTGTGCAATTTCCATTTTGGCACAAGGGTCGGTTTCGCCAGTGATAATTAAGCTAACATCGTCGCCAATTGAAATCACTTTACCGACATCATCAGCGCTAAACTGATAGTCGTCGATTAAAATATTAGCTCGTCTTGTTAGCCAATCTAAATCAGCATTAATTTCCTGACAAGCTATTTGCCATTGCTCAACTGACATGACAGTAACTTGTCGTTTGCCTGGTCGACCGAATACATCATTTTCAACACCACGAAGCAAACTTACATTGGCACAAAAGACAGGGTTCATTTTGCCTTTTTTAGCTGTTTTATAAGCAATAGCTTTTAGTGCTGACATGATTAAAGTCCTTTTTTTATCATATATTTGTATGGAGTTTTCTGAGTATCGCTGGCAATGAGGGTGTGATCCATGAACTCACAGAAGCTAGGGATATCACGGGTGGTTGCAGGATCATCAGCAGTAATAAGTAAGGTTTCACCTTCAGCCATCTTACGCACGGTTTTACGGATCATCATTACAGGCTCTGGACAACGTAGACCTAGGGCGTCTAAATGATGTTCTGCTGTTGAAAAAATTTCGCTCATACTAACTCTTATATACGACTAGCTAACAATAATTGCGCTAATTTTACTCTGGTTAAAGTCTGTTGCAAGTGCTGAAACATAGCTTTATTAGTATTTCGTGAACTAACACAGGATGTTCCACGTGAAACACAACTGACTTCGCAGATACAATATGTAACACCTCGTTTATCTCTAATTCACAATACTATTTTCAGAATTTAATTTCATTCATGTATTTTTTTTAGGTTAATAATTCAAAGTCGATAAATAAATAGAATATTACACTTTTTTTAGTTTTTTTAAGTTACTGAATTCAAATGCTAAACTCCTTATAAAACTGTTTGGGTTAATACTTATGGTGTACGATGCTAGGTGTTTGTTAATTAAGGTAAGGGAATATGTATCATGAAGAAAATAGTTTTAACTCTAGCGGTATTATCACTTTCAGCCTGCTCTGCCATTCCGGTAAAAAATGAATCTGGAGTCGTAGATACCAATTTTGATTTTGGTGCCCAACAAGCATCTGTCGATAAGAAAATTGCAATTGTTAAACCAGGTGGAGTAATTACTACTTACGAGCAGCGTGTATCTGCACAAAATGCAATGTTAAATCAATTTGGTTTAAGTCGTCCTTCACGAAATGACAATTTTGAAGCTGTACGCTTAAATTACAATGCAAAAGTAAGAAGCGCTTTTCAAAATGGTGTTGAGACTTTAATAACGCGTAAAGGTTTTACCTATTCTGGACCATACGAAACTTTTGATGAGATAACCTATGGTGACAAGAAGAATAGCTATTTAGCTATCGTTCCACAGTTTGATATTAAAGTTGGTAAAGCAAACGTTAATAAGGAAAGTTTTTCGTCTTATGCGCAAGAAACTGGAACCATAAAAATTGACGGTTCATTTATTCTAAAGTTTATTGAGCCATTAACAGGACAGGTTATGTCTCAAAAGAGAGTTGATCTAACTAAGTTAAATATCTCTGAAGAGTATATTATTCAATGGGAAACTAAAGCAGGTGGAAGTGGTATTATTGGTGGGGCAATTGGCGGAGCAATGAAACATGCTAGCAAGCCAGATGTTTTGGTTAATAACGTCGATAAAGCTTATGCCGATGCGATGACAAAATTTTACCAAGGCTCTATGGTTCAATTAAAGAAATATGTGTCAGCTGAAGAAATTCAGAGTTTTGAAGCTGATATTCGTGAGTTAAAAGCTATCAAGCGTTACTAATATTTGAATTACAAAAACAGCCGCTACACAATTAATTTGTGAAGCGGCTTTTTATTTACATTTATTTTTTAGCTATCAACACGCTCAAAAATTGTTGCGATGCCTTGGCCTAAACCAATACACATAGTCGCTAGACCATATTTTGCATCTTTAGCTTCCATTAAGTTAATCAGCGTTGTTGAGATACGCGTTCCTGAACAACCTAGTGGATGACCAAGAGCAATTGCGCCGCCATTTAAGTTAACTTTTTCGTCAACCACATCAGTAAGGCCTAAATCCTTAACGCATGGAAGAGACTGTGCTGCGAATGCTTCGTTTAATTCAATCACATCCATATCATCAACAGTTAGACCTGCACGAGCTAATGCTTTCTTTGTTGCTGGCACTGGGCCATAACCCATGATTGCAGCATCACAGCCGGCTACAGCCATTGAACGAATTCGAGCTCGGATAGGTAAACCTAATGCTTTGGCTTTTTCTTCTTCCATAACTAACATTGCCGAAGCGCCATCAGATAATGCTGATGAAGTACCGGCTGTCACTGTACCGTTAGCTGGGTCAAATGCTGGGCGTAATCCTGAAAGTGATTCAAGTGATGTCTCAGGACGAATCACTTCATCATGAGTCACTTTAATTAACGCACCATTTGCGTCATGACCTTCAATAGGTACGATTTCGTTATCAAAACGACCTTCAACAGTAGCAGCATGAGCACGTTGATGAGAACGAACTGCAAATGCATCTTGTTGTTCACGAGTGATACCGTGCATCTTGCCAAGCATTTCAGCGGTTAAGCCCATCATGCCAGATGCTTTAGCAACATTGCTTGCAAGGCCTGGATGGAAATCGACACCGTGATTCATTGGTACATGGCCCATATGCTCAACACCACCAACGATAAAGGTATCGCCTTGGCCTGTCATAATGGCTCGCGTTGCTTGATGAAGTGCATCCATTGATGAACCACATAAACGGTTTACCGTAACAGCACCGGCTGTTTTTGGAATGCCAGCTAATAGCGCAGCATTACGGGCGATATTAAAACCTTGTTCTAGAGTTTGTTGTACACAACCCCAGATAACATCTTCGATATCATTTGGATCAAGCTTACTGTTGCGGCTTAATAATGATTTCATTAGTTCAGCAGAAAGGGTTTCTGCACGTACATTTCTAAATACTCCAGCCTTAGAGCGGCCCATCGGAGTACGAATGCAGTCTACGATTACAGCGTTTTTCATGATGATATTCCTTTACTGCTAATTAGGCTGGGTAGTATGTGCCGTTAGTGGCTGCAAGCTCGCGCATTGCATCAGTCACTTGATATAGACCACCTAAGTGGGCAAATTTGTCTGCCATCGCGACAAAGTTAGCCACACCCATAGTATCTAGGTAACGGAATACACCGCCTCTAAATGGTGGGAAGCCAATACCGTAAACTAGGCCCATATCGCCTTCAGCAGGAGAAGCAATAATGCCTTCTTCTAAACAACGAACTGTTTCGATAACCATTGGGATCATACAGCGTGCGATGATCTCATCTGCTTCAAACTCTTTTAGCTCACCGAACTCTTTAGCCAATAATTGGTAACTGGTTGGGTCTAAATCTTTCTTTGGCTTACCACGACGGTCAACAGAGTAAGCATAGAAACCTTTAGTGTTTTTCTGACCAAAGCGCTCGCTTTCAAACATAATGTCGATAGCATCTTTGCCATTTTTACCCATGCGGTCAGGGAAACCTTCAGCCATTACCGCTTGTGCATGATGACCTGTATCTAGACCAACAACATCAAGCAAATAAGCTGGGCCCATTGGCCAACCGAACTGCTTCTCCATCACTTTATCTACTTTAGCAAAGTCAGCACCGTCGGCTAATAAACCGCTGAAGCCTGCAAAGTATGGGAATAAAACTCGGTTAACAAAGAAACCTGGACAGTCGTTAACAACGATTGGTGTTTTGCCCATTTTGCTTGCGTATGCCACTACTGAAGCAATCGTTTCTTCAGAAGAGTTTTCACCGCGGATGACTTCAACCAAAGGCATTTTATGCACAGGGTTAAAGAAGTGCATGCCACAGAAACGCTCAGGTTTCTTCATGCTCTTAGCAAGTAGGTTAATGGAAATAGTAGATGTGTTTGACGCGATGATAGCATCATCAGCAACATAGCCTTCAACTTCAGCTAATACAGATGCTTTCACTTTTGGATGCTCAACGACTGCTTCAACAATAACGTCAGCATCTTTTACTGGTGCGTAATCTAAAGCTGGTGTGATGTTGTTTAATACTGCAGCCATTTTAGCTGGAGTAGAGCGACCACGTTTAACTTGTGCCGCTAGCAACTTAGCTGCTTCGCCTAAGCCTAAATCTAATGCAGGTTGTGCGATGTCTTTCATGACAATCGGCGTGCCTTTACTTGCGCTTTGATAAGCAATACCGCCGCCCATGATACCAGCGCCTAATACGGCTGCACTGTTCACTTTCTTAGCAAGTTTACCTGCTTTTTTCGCTTTACCTTTTACAAATTGGTCATTTAAGAAAATACCAATCAGTGAGGTCGCAACGTCGGTTTTAGCCAATTTGATGAAAGCTTTGTTTTCAACTTTGAGGGCTTCTGCACGGTCAAGTGTTGCAGCTTGTTCTATTACACTCACAGCCATCATTGGTGCTGGGTAGTGTTTGCCTGCAACTTTAAATACCATGCCTTTAGCTGTGGCGAATGACATCATTGCTTCAAGCTTTGGTAATGTTAACGCCTTAAGCTTGCGGTTTCGACGAGATTGCCAATCTAGCTTTTCAGCGATGGCATCTTTAAGCATCTGCAGTGCAGCTGCTTCAAGGTTTTCTGGAGCCACTACAGCGTCAATTGCGCCAACTTTTAATGCCGCTTCTGGACGTTGGTCTTTACCTGTGGTTATCCACTCAAGTGCGTTATCTGCACCTATGATGCGAGGTAAACGAACTGTGCCACCAAAACCAGGAATTAAGCCTAATTTGGTTTCTGGTAAACCAATACGAGCATTGGTATCTGCGATACGTAAATCAGTTGCAAGAATGGCTTCACAACCACCACCAAGAGCAAACCCGTTAACAGCAGAGGCTGTTGGGAAAGGTAAGTCTTCAAGTTTATCAAATACCGCACTAGCTTGTTCAACCCAAGTTAATAGCGTTGCATCGTCAAGTTCGAACAAACCTAAGAATTCAGTAATATCTGCACCAACAATAAAGGTACTTTTACCTGATGTTACTAATAAACCTTGAATACTTGTGTTTTGTTTGATGCTCTCAAGAGCGGCATCTAATGAAGAGAGAGTTTCTTTATCGAATTTGTTCACTGAACCAGGTGCATCGAAACACAACTTGGCAATGTTATCCTCTAATAACTCTACTTGAATTGTAGGACTTTGGTAGATCATTGCTTGCTTCCTTTTTGCTAAAAGCGACTTCTACATCACAATTACTGTGTTGTTATTTAGCTTTGATATCTAGCTTTTTATCACAGCAGCGACGGCCATCATTTGACCAGTTGCCAAACAGTGTGCGACGAAATGAGATAAATTACAACACTCAATTTAAACGTCCGTTTAAATTTTTCTCTGCTAGAGGCATTTTTGTCCTTTGTGATACACTTCACAGGTTCTTAAACAAGAAAAATAACATCATAGGGATAGCAAAAATGGATCAGCTAGCTAATTTTTATCATGCTCACATTGCAGAATTAAATCGTCGTGTTGCCGAAATCGTCTCTCGAGAACAATTGGCTGGCTTAGTGATACATTCAGGCCAAGCTCATCGCCAGTTTTTAGACGACTTAAGCTATCCATTCAAAGTAAACCCGCAATTTAAGGCGTGGCTACCAGTGCTTGATAATCCAAACTGTTGGGTTGTCGCGAACGGTGTAGATAAGCCGCAATTAATTTTTTATCGTCCAGTGGATTTCTGGCATAAAGTCAGTGATGAGCCAAATGATTTTTGGGCTGAACATTTCGATATTAAATTATTAACCAAAGCTGACCGAGTTGCTGAGTTATTACCTTCTAATATTGCAGAGTGGGCATATATAGGTGAGCACCTTGATGTCGCTGAAGTATTAGGGATGAGTAAGCGTAATCCTGACTCTGTTTTGAATTACCTGCATTTTCATCGTGCTGATAAAACACAGTACGAATTAGAATGTCTTCGCCGCGCTAACCAAATCGCAGTAAAAGGGCATCTAGCTGCTAAGAATGCTTTTTATAATGGTGGCAGTGAGTTTGAAATCCAGCAGCAATACTTGTCAGCGATTGGTCAAACTGAAAACGAAGTACCGTATGGCAATATTGTTGCCCTTAATCAAAATGCTGCCATTTTGCATTACACAGCACTTGAGCATCAGATCCCATCACCGCGTCTATCATTTTTGATTGATGCAGGTGCTAACTATAATGGTTATGCATCAGATATTACCCGCACTTATTCATTTGAGAAGAATCGTTTTTATGAGTTGATTGTCGAAATGAACAAGTTGCAGTTAGCTATTGTCGACTTAATGAAGCCAGGCGTTAAATATACTGACCTTCATCTTACTACTCATGCCAAGCTCGCACAGTTGATGCTGGATTTTGATATCGCCAAAGGTGATGCTGAGGGATTAGTGGAACAAGGTATTACTAGCGTGTTCTTCCCTCATGGTTTAGGCCATATGCTGGGGTTACAGGTACACGATATGGGCGGTTTTGCACATGATGAACGTGGAACGCATATTCCAACTCCGGATGGACATCCATTCCTTCGTTGTACTCGTGAAATACAAGCCAACCAAGTGTTCACTATCGAGCCAGGTATATATATTATCAATTCATTATTAGGCGAATTAAAAGCCGATAAACGCCAATCGCAAGTAAATTGGGATATGGTTAATGAATTGCGTCCATATGGCGGTATTCGTATTGAAGATAATGTTATTGTTCATCAAGACCATAATGAGAATATGACACGAGAACTAGGCCTGGTTGACTGAACAATACTTAATTCCCAATCAAACATTAACGATTGAGGAAGATATTAAACATAGCCGTTTCATTACAGTGCTGTTTCACTGCTGTAGTGAAACAGAGCTAAAGTGTGCACTTACTAACTTAAAGGTCGAATACCCAGGCGCAAATCATTATTGCTATGCTTTTGTGGCGTCCGATCCTCAAAATAGTATTGCTATTGGCAGTAGTGATGATGGTGAACCCGCTGGGAGTGCAGGACGTCCTATGTTGGCGACGCTTCAAGGCTCTGGTATTGGTGAAATAGGCGCGGTTGTGGTGCGCTATTTTGGTGGTACTAAGTTGGGTGTTGGCGGTTTAGTTCGCGCTTATTCATCCGGGATTAAATCGGGGTTACCCGAATTAGCAACTGTCACCAAGTATATCCGTTATTCATCATCGCTCATTTGCAGTTATCCGCAGCTCAATAATGTGGAATATCTGATTAACCAATTTGATGGCGTTATTATCAATAAAGTTTTTACTGATGCGATAGAAGTTGAGTTTGAAATAGCGAAAACATTTCATGATGATTTTAATCGAGAATTAGCCACGCAAACACAAGGCCAGCTTAAAGCAAAGTTTAACGTTTGATAGGGCTAGAAAGTATGCCAAAATATAACGTTAAATAGCCGTTAACATAATGCTGAATGAATCCAATGCTATGCAAACTAGTACAATAATAATCAATGCAATATAAAACAATCATCAGAATTACCGGCTTGTTGATGGGATTATTTTCTATCACCATGTTACCGCCTTCTTTAGTGGCTATTCTTTATAAAGATGGCGGCGGGACTGCTTTTATTCAGGCATTCTGTGTCAGTTTGTTTCTTGGTTTTTTATTGTGGTACCCCAACCGCCGCGAAAAAGGTGATTTACGCACCCGCGAAGGCTTTTTAATCGTCGTGTTATTTTGGACGGTACTGGGTTCTATCGGTGCTTTGCCTTTTATCTTTTCTACTGAACCCAACTTAAGTTGGACTGACAGCTTTTTTGAATCCTTCTCAGCTTTAACTACCACAGGTGCGACTGTTATTGTCGGCCTTGATGACTTACCCAAAGCCATTTTGTTTTACCGGCATTTACTGCAGTGGATGGGCGGTATGGGTATCATTGTACTTGCTGTAGCGATTTTGCCGTTATTAGGTATTGGTGGCATGCAGCTGTATAAAGCTGAAATTCCAGGGCCTGTGAAAGACAGTAAGATGAAACCGAGAATTGCCGAAACCGCTAAAGCGCTTTGGTATATTTACTTATTGCTCACAGTTGCTTGTGCGACGGCATTTTACTTTGCTGGTATGAGTGCTTTTGATGCTATTTGTCATTCATTTTCAACCATTGCTATAGGCGGTTTCTCGACCCATGACGCCAGTATTGGCTACTTCGATAGCCCACTAATTAATGTCATTTGTGCTGTATTTTTATTGATTGCCGCAGTGAACTTTAGTTTGCACTTTGCTGCGTTTAGTTGGCGTGGGATTAACTTTAAAGTCTATTTTCGTGATGCTGAATTTAAAGCACTCATTGGTATTCAATTAGTGTTAACTGCCATTTGTTTTGCGACCTTATATCGCTCAGGTATTTACGATAGTCCAGAACAAACATTAGATTATGCCTTTTTCCAAGTGGTATCGATTTCAACTACCGCTGGTTTTGGTACAGAAAGCTTCCATACCTGGCCATTGTTTCTCCCCATCTTACTTATCTTTTCAAGCTTTATTGGTGGCTGTGCTGGTTCAACCGGTGGCGGCATGAAAGTCATTCGTTTTGTGCTGTTATTGCTGCAAGGCTCCCGCGAGATGAAGCGTCTTATTCACCCTAAAGCTATGTACTCTATTCGTATTGGCAAGTCAGCATTACCTGATCGGGTGATTGATGCGGTGTGGGGGTTCTTCTCGGCTTATGCGTTAGTGTTTGTCGTTTGTATGGTGTTGCTAATGGCGATGGAAATGGATGCAATTACCGCATTTAGTGCCACAGCAGCCAGCATTAATAACCTCGGCCCAGGTTTAGGTGATGTGGCCAGTAACTATGCCAGCGTGACTGATGGCGCTAAATGGGTGTTAGTACTCGCGATGCTATTTGGCCGTCTTGAAGTGTTTACCTTGTTAGTCTTGTTTACACCGACTTTCTGGAAAAACTAATTTATACCTTATGTTCACTGACAGGGAATGGCTATTTACAAGGAATTAAAATGTCGAACAACCTTATTATTTACTCAACTGTTGATGGCCAAACACTGGCAATATGTGAAAAAATCAAACAGCATTTAAGCACTGAAAATGAACAAGTGACCATAGTGTCATTAGAACAAGCGAGCGAATTGGCACTTAGCAGTTTTGATAAGATTTTAATCGGTGCCAGCATTCGATATGGCAAGCATCGACCTGCATTATTTGAGTTTATTGCTCAGCACAGAGCTGTATTGGATGGTGTAAAAACAGCATTTTTTACCGTTAATGTCGTCGCTAGAAAACCTGAAAAAAATACACCAGAAACTAATCCATATATGCAAAAGTTTCTCACACTGTCTAGTTGGACACCTGCGTTACTAGGGGTATTTGCTGGCAAGATTGATTACCCGAAATATCGCACTGTGGATAGAGTGATGATCCGTTTTATTATGTGGATGACCAAAGGGCCTACAGATACCACGGGAACTTATGAGTTTACCAATTGGGATAAGGTTGAAGCATTCGCTAACGAGTTTAAGCTGCTGTAATTTTTCAGTGTTCGCTGTAATGACTCACTTAGGCTTTGATAGCATTTTAGTCGCTAAAGCCTAAGCTACAAGACGCTTATTTAGCGCAATATAAACGGTGCAGAATCGAAATAACCTCAGTCACTTCTTCATTTTTTAATGTGTAGTAAACATTTTGCGAACTTTTACGCGTATTGACTAAGTCCTGAGCTCGGATCACTGCAAGGTGTTGTGATAACGCTGACTGACTCAATGGTACCTTGTCATTCAACTCTGTCACGCTGTGCTCTTTGTCGAGTAATAAACACAAGATCATCAAACGGTATGGGTTCGCAATCGCTTTTAGCCACTTGGCTGCCATTTCCGCATTACCTAGCATCGAATCTACATCAATATTTTCAGACATCTATATACCTTACCTGAGTAAATACATTAAATTTATTACTTAAGTGGCATCATACTGCTGGCTAACACAGATCTCAATTTTATCGTTCAAATATATGAGTCATTTCTAATTTGTGATCAAAGAGGACGATTGCAATGGCTTTTTTTGCCACAATGATTACCTACTAACGCAACCATCGGTGTGAAAATGGCAAAAACATTAGTGATTTATTACTCAAGAGGCGGTCATACGGCGCAAATCAGTCGTGCGATAGCTGAGCAGATTGTACAGAGTGGTCATCAGTGCGATGTGGTCAATATTCTTGATAATAATCATGCTGACATTGATTGGGCTAGCTATGATGCTGTTGCGTTGGGTGCTTGCGTTCTTTATGGCTCATACCATAAGTCTGTTTTTGAGTTTGTTACTCGCTACCAAGCAGAATTAAGCAGTAAGCCAAATAGCTTCTTTTGCGTTAACGTTGTTGCGCGCAAACCGGAAAAGCGTATTCCTGAGAATAATAAGTACCTGCAAAAATTTATCGAACTTTCACCTTGGACACCACAAGATGTGAAAATCATTCCAGGAAAAGTCAATTATCCTTCTTGGACTTGGTACGATAGTTTAGCTATTCGTTTAATTATGAAAATGACTGATGGACCTACCGATCCAACGACTGTGATTGATTACACCGATTGGGATGATGTGAAGGTTTATGCTGATCATGTGGTTAGCTTGATTAACTCGGAAGCGGTTAGCTAAGACTATATATTCGATCTGCAATATTAATGAAAGGTGGGGCGTTAATCGCACTGCCTTTTTTATTGCCATTATTATCTGAATTTGGGTCAATATTTATCGTTGAGACTAAAACTAGTATTTCCAAAACTTAGGTGCAAATAGCACTGCCACTGTAATTATTTCAAGTCGGCCTAATAACATCCCAAAGGCTAAAGCCCATTTGGCAATATCCGGTAAGCTAGAAAAGTTTCCTGCAGGGCCGATTACTGGCCCCAAGCCAGGCCCTACATTAGTCACAGCAGTGACTGCGCCAGTAATACTCGTCACTGCGTCTAAACCAGTTAGCACCAAGATGATTGTCAGTAAAAGAATCACCAGCAGGAACAACATAATGAACGCCATAATCGAGCGAATAATATCGTTATCAATGGTGCGATTGTTATAGCGTTTTTTAATGACGGCTTGTGGGTGAAATTGCTGTGTCAGTTGTTGGTACATGACCTTGATTGAGATCTGAAAACGAAAAATTTTTATTCCGCCAGAAGTTGAGCCTGAGCAACTGCCTACAAACATCAGAAACAAAAATGTCAGGCTCGCGAATGCTCCCCATGCTTGATAATCCGTTAGGCCATATCCCGTTGTCGTTACCACTGAAACCACATTGAAACTAGAAAGCCTCAATGCATCGAGGTAATTCATATCGGACTTAAGCCATAACCAAGTCCCAAGGCTAATAGAGACAAACATAATAAACTTGATGAAGCCTTTCACCTGCTCATCATTCCACACTTTAAATGACCGCTGCTGAATAGCTTGGACAAACATTAATAAAGGTAAGCCACCAGCGGCCATAAACAATACGCCGACCCAGTGAGCTGCGGGTGTAAATGCCGACATTGAGCTGTCGGATGTTGAATATCCACCGGTTGAAAGGGTGGTCATGGCGTGATTAATAGCTTCAAACCAGTGCATTCCTGATATGTGATAAGCCAAAGCACAAATGATGGTAAGTAACACATAGACTTTGAATAGTTGTTTAGCCATATGTTGGGTACGAGGGGTCGTTTTATCTCCCCAGTCGGAAGATTCGGTGCGAAACAAGCGCATACCACCAACATTAAGAAAGGGTAAAATCGCCACCGCCATTACGATAAAGCCAATGCCACCAAGCCATTGTAATAATGAACGCCAAATTAAGATGCTGTGGTCCATGTCGTCGAGACCCGATAATACAGTAGAGCCAGTTGTGGTGATCCCAGACATGGTTTCAAAAAAGGCATCGGTATAATTAATACCGTGGTAAAGCGTAAAGGGCAGTGCAGCAAATAAACTGACAATTAACCAAGTTATTGTGGTTAAAAAAAACATGTCACGGATATTGAGTTTTACTTTCTTTGTGTGGCCAGCCTGAATACATAAAATGGCGACTAATCCGGAAAATAAACCGGATATCATAAAGTCGCCAATGGTTTCTTCGTGGTAAAAAAGTGCAAACCCCATTGGCACCAGCATAAAAGCGGTGAGAATAGACAAGAATATGCCAACAACAAACAGCAGCGGCTTTAAATTCAGCATGGGTTGTTAGAAGAAAAACGCACTCGGTTGGAATAGCTTTTCTACATCCCCAATGAACTTCTTGTTCACTAAGAATAGAATCACATGATCTCCTTCTTCAATAATGGTTTTATCGTGTCCCATGATCACTTCATCATTTCGCACGATGGCACCAATAGTCGTTCCTGGTGGCAGTTTAATATCGCTAATTTGCTTACCCACTACCTTAGAGGTGGATGAGTTACCATGGGCAATGGCTTCAATTGCTTCGGCTGCACCACGTCGTAATGAATAAACATTACAGATATCGCCTTGGCGAATGTGGGTTAATAATGCCGAGATGGTGGTTTGTTGTGGAGAGATAGCAATATCAATATTCGCTTCTTGAACTATATCGACATAGGCTTCACGCTGAATAAGCACCATGACTTTTTTAGCACCCATGCGCTTTGCCAGCAGTGCAGACATGATATTGGCTTCATCATCATTGGTAACTGCAATAAATACGTCAGTTTGATCTATGTGCTCTTCAAGTAATAATTCTTGGTCTGAAGCGTCACCATTAAATACGGTGCAATTTTCTAGCTTTTCAGACAAGCTTTCTGCGCGCTCTAAGCTGTGTTCAATCAGTTTGACGGAATGATTTTTTTGCAGACGCTTAGCCAAACCAAAGCCAATATTACCCCCGCCGGCAATCATGATATTACGGTATGAGTTATCCAGTTTTTGCATTTCACTCATTACCGCGCGAACGTGACGCGTGTCAGCAACGAAGAAGACTTCATCGTCGGCTTCGATGATGGTCGTGCCTCTCGGCATAATGGCTTTGCCTTTTCGGAAAATAGCCGCCACTCGAGTATCAATATTTGGCATATGCTCGCGTAAAGCAGCGAGGGCATTCCCGACTAAAGGGCCCCCATAATAGGCTTTTACAGCGACTAGGCTGAGTTTACCTCTAGCGAATTGCAGTACTTGTAATGCGCCAGGGTATTGCACTAATCGTTCAATGTAAGATGTTACTAGTTGCTCTGGTGCAATCAATTCATCAATAACAAAACCACCACGAGTTTTGCCATCGCTGCTTTTCACTTCGGTATTGATGAAGAGTTTTTCTTGCAGATCTAAATAGGCTTCAGAGCGAATACGCGCAATTTTAGTTGGAGTACCAAATAAACTATAGGCAATATGACAAGCAGCCATATTACATTCGTCACTATTGGTAACAGCAATGAGCATGTCAGCATCTTCAGCGCCGGCTTTTTTTAAGGTACTAGGATGTGCGCCGTGGCCAATAACCGTTTGCAAGTCGAACTTATCTTGTAAATATTTAACTCGCGTTCGGTCATTATCAACCAGAGTGATATCGTTGTTCTCGCCTACAAGATTTTCAGCGAGAGTACCGCCCACTTGTCCTGCGCCTAAAATAATAATCTTCATTACTGTGCTGGTATCCCTGCTATAACACGCTTAGGCCGCTTTTATTAAACGGGCGTAATAAAAGCCATCCATATTGTTTTGACCAGGTAGGATTTGCCATCCAATATCATCAGCAGACGATTGCTGCGCAATCGGTGCTAGTGTCGCATCTGGAGTACGTTGTAAAAACTGTTCAATTTGCTGACTGTTTTCTTGTGGCAAAATAGAGCAGGTGGCATATAACATCGTGCCGCCAGGCTTGAGCCACTTCCAGCAATGATCAATGATTTGTTGCTGCAGTAGAGCTAGCTCTTCAATATCGCTGTTTTTGCGTAACCATTTAATATCGGGGTGGCGACGGATAACACCTGTTGCCGAGCAAGGTGCATCTAATAAGATACGGTCAAACTTATCACCTTGCCACCAACTATCAATATCTGCTGCATCACCATGAATAACTTGCGCTTTTAAATTTAATCTGTCCAGATTTTGTTGCACACGCTCTAAACGTTTTGCATCAAAATCCACAGCAACCATAGAGATACTCGGTTCACATTCAATGGTGTGACAAGTTTTACCGCCGGGAGCGGCGCAAGCATCCAGAACTAGCTCATCTGCTTGAGGCGTTAATAACGTCGCGGCCCATTGTGCGGCGCCATCTTGTACAGATGCAGAACCTTCTGCAAAACCAGGTAATTGCATCACATCTTTTGGTGACGACAACAGAATGGCATCATCACTGTCACCAGCACTGGCTTCAATTTCTTGTTCAGCAAGAAGGGTTAAATATTCGTCGCGAGTTTGAGATAGTTGATTGTTGCGAAGCCACATAGGAGGGCGTTGATGACTTTGCTCAATAATATCTGCCCAACTTTCTGGGTAGGCACTTTTCAAGCGTTTAATAAACCACGCAGGTGTATTGTATTTTAAGGTATCGTTGTCAGTGTTTAATGGCGCTTCTTTACGCTGAATATTACGTAAAACACCATTAACGACTTTCACTAAGCCATCAAACTTCATTTGACGACAGGCTTCTGCCGTTTCTGAAATCGCAGCATGGGCAGGAATACGGGTAAAATATAATTGATAGCAACCAACTAAAAGTAGCTGATGCAGTATTCTTTGCTTGGCTTTAAAAGGTTTACTGAGGCAATCACTGACACACTTATCTAATTGCGGTAATTGACGCATAACGCCATAACAAAGCTCTGCTAATAAAGCTTTGTCTTTTCCATTCGTTAAGTGTTGCTGTTGATCTGGCAGGGCAACGGATAACGAAACACCTTTTTCTAAGACATTAAAAATGGCTTTTGCTGCAAGGGCTCTAACATTCATTAAGCTTGTGCCTCTTTTGATTCATCCGCGCTAATAAAACATGTGCCTTCAACAAACCACTCAGCGCGAGAATTTAAAATATCAGCCACAGGCATTTGTTTCTTCCCAGGAACTTGCATAACTTGCAATTGTAGAGCGCCATTGCCTGTTGCTACAGTGATACCATGCTTATTGCTTTCAATGATCGTACCTGGTGCAGCACTCGTTTGCTCGGCTGAGTAACTGGCTTGCCATACCTTGATGGTATTACCTTGCAGTGGAAAGTGACTGGCTGGCCAAGGATTAAAAGCACGAACTTCTTGCCAGAGCTGTTTAGCATCTTTACGCCAATCTATTTGCGCTTCTTCTTTAGAGAGTTTTTCGGCGTAATTAGCAAGAGCTTCGTCTTGCTTCTCTGGTGTGATTGAACCATCACTAATACCGACTAACGCTTCGATAAGCGCTGCTGGACCTTGCTCAGCGAGTTTGCTATAAAGACTGGCAGAAGTATCTGTATCTTCAATTTTTAATGATGTCTTTAATAGCATGTCACCAGTATCTAAACCGATATCCATTTGCATGATAGTCACACCAGTTTCATTATCGCCAGCCCATAACGCTCGTTGAATAGGCGCAGCGCCGCGCCATCGAGGTAAAATAGAGCCATGGACATTAATACAACCTAAGCGTGGGGTATCTAATACTATCTTTGGCAAGATCAACCCGTAAGCCACAACCACCATAATATCGGCATTTAAAGCGGCAAGCTCAGCTTGAGCTTCTTCTTTACGCAGAGATGCTGGTTGGTAAACGGGAATATCATTGGCAACAGCTAACTGTTTCACCGGACTTGCTTGTAACTTCTTCCCTCGACCTGCAGGTCTATCTGGTTGTGAGTAAACAGCAACCACATTATGTTCTGATTCGATCAGGGCTTGCAGATGTAAAGCTGCAAAGTCAGGTGTACCAGCAAAGATAATATTTAACGGTTTCAAATGGAGTCCTATGCTTCTTTAGCTTCTAAACGTGCTTCTTTCTCAAGCTTTTTCTTAATGCGGTCACGCTTCATTTTTGATAAATAATCAACGAAAAGCTTACCTTGTAAGTGATCCATTTCATGCTGAATACAAATGGCGAACAAGTCATCTGCTTCAACAGTGAACTCTTCACCATGACGATCCAAGGCTTTGAAAGTGACAAACTCAGAACGGTCAACCTTAGCGTATACACCTGGTACCGATAAGCAGCCTTCTTCATTTGTGAAGTCACCACTCTTGGCAATGATTTCTGGGTTGATAAAAATTGTTGGACGTTCAACATCATCTTGCAGGTCCATCACAATTAATTGTTGATGAAAATCTACTTGAGTTGCTGCTAAACCAATGCCTTTTTCTTCGTACATTGTTTCTAACATGTTATCAATTTGGGTTTGTAGTCCTTCACCAAAATCGGTTACTGGCTTGGCTACAGTACGTAATCTTTCATCTGGAAAGCGTAAAACTTTTAATAATGGCATATATAAACTCTTAACAAGTCTGTCAAATTTCAGCCAGTTAGCTATACTGGCTTAGATAATGGGTTAATTTTAATCCTTACTGACCATCAATAACAGCAAAAGCTCTAATAAAGAGCTAAACACATGGAATGAACCATGAAACGGATATTTTTACTCGCGTTTTTGACACTAAGTACACTGTTAGTTAATGCAGATACTTTAACATTAAAATCAGGTCACCCTGATTCTTATATCGTTAAGAAAGGCGATACCCTCTGGGATATCTCTGCTTTTTTCTTAGACGATCCTTGGCATTGGCCTAAATTATGGGGCGCAAATCCACAGATTGCTAACCCGCATCTCATTTATCCAGGTGATAGATTAACGCTTGTTTTTATCGATGGCGAACCACGCTTGGTATTAAAGCAGCATATCAAAAAAGGACCTGAAGGGCGTATTAGTGATAAAGGTGGTCCAATTCCAGCGATTGATCTTGCTTTGATTCAACCTTATTTAGTCCAAAACCGTATTGTTGACCCAGAGTGGGTTGAAGGTTTGCCGATGATTTTAGATGGTGAAAGGAATTCTCGTCACCATGTGGTCAATGATGTGGTTTATATTAATGCCAATTTGCCAGTCGGAGAAAAGCTCGCTATTTATCAAGAAGGTCGTGAGTTCTTAGATAAAGAAACCAATGATAGCTTAGGGCAAGAAATTATTTTAACGGCAAGTGGTCGTGTGACTCAGTCAGGTGAAATATCTAAAGTTCAATTATTGAGCAGTTTTCGTGAGTCAAAGGCAGGCTTTAGAGTCGCACCCGTTGAAGATGAAGCGTTGATGTCAGCTTACTTTATTCCTAAAGCTGCACCGGAAACGGTTCCCGCTAATGTGATAGCGATTGAAAAAGACATTCGCGAAGTCGGTAAACTGGATATTGTTTATTTAGATAAAGGTGAACAGGACAATATTGAAACGGGACATGTATTTGCGATATATCGTAACGGTGAGCAGATTGTCATTAACGGCGACGGCTTACCTGTATCAACACTTGAACGAAGTGCTTATGACCGTATGAAAGCGAAAGTGTCAGATGATGATGTATTCATGATGCCTGATACTTATCATGGAAAATTAATGGTCTTTAAAGTTTTTGAAAAGACCAGCATGGCTATCATTGTTGCTAATGAGCGTCCTGTGCGTGTTGATGATAAATTAATTACCCCTAAAAGCACTGACTTAAGAGGCGAGTAAATATCTGAAAAACTGGTCGATTGGCTAGTTGTTTGTGCAGTATCCGGGCTAGGACCCGCCCGGATTCAACAATTATTAACTCAAATGGATGTTGAGGAATTACGACAGCGTTTAGAGTTTGAAAAGCAGTCTTTGCCGTTATCGGCAAAGCTGTTATCTCAATGTCAGATAGATTTTGACAAAGTTGATACAGCGCTTGAGTGGCAACAGCAGTCCTCACAACACCACATACTTTGCTTTTCTGATCCCGAATATCCAGCTTTACTAAAACAAATATCCGATCCGCCTTCAATATTGTTCGTAAAAGGCCAACTAGAAAGTTTGTTACTGCCATCCATTGGTATGGTGGGCAGTCGAAATGCATCTGTCGGTGGTTTGAGCACGGCTAATACCTTAGCGGCTGAACTAGTACAATTAGGTTTCTCGATTACCAGTGGTATGGCGACAGGGATTGATGGCGCTGCGCATAAAGCGACATTAGGCAATAATGGAGTGACGATTGCAGTGTTAGGTACTGGAGTCGATTGTATCTATCCCAAAAGACACAGTAATTTATATCAGCAGATTCAACAGTCGGGCAGTGTTGTCAGTGAATACTGGCCTCAAATAGGTCCATTTGCAGGCAACTTTCCGAAGCGCAATCGAATAATAAGCGGTTTATCTCTCGGCAGTATTGTGGTCGAAGCAACACGTAAAAGTGGATCATTAATCACTGCAAGATTAGCCATGGAGCAAAACCGCGAAGTGTTTGCTGTGCCTGGTTCAGTTGCTGGTGGCTATCATCAAGGGTGTCATGATTTGTTAAAGAATGGGGCGAAATTAGTGGAATGTGCAGCCGATGTTGTTGAAGAATTGTCCACAATGACAAGCTTTCACCTTGAAGATGTCGCTAATCGTCACCATATAGAAGATAATACAACAAATTTGCCATTTTCTGCGCTGTTAGCTAGTGTAGGTTATGAGACTACCAGTATTGATATGGTGGTCGAGCATAGCGGGAAGTCGATAGATCTGGTGTTAGTAGAAATGCTTGAACTTGAATTACAGGGCTGGGTTGCGCAAGTGCCTGGTGGTTACGTCAGACTAGAGAGGAGATAACCATATGTTTGATATCCTCATGTATCTTTTTGAGAACTATGTTCATAGTGAAGTTGAGCTATTAGTTGACGAAGATGAGCTTACCAAAGAGTTAACCCGTGCGGGCTTTCACCAAGCTGACATTTTAAAAGCCTTATCGTGGCTAGAACGTTTAGCAGATTTACAAGAAAGTGATAAACCTTACTTGTGTAATCATGCGCAGCAATCATTTCGAATTTATACCAAAGACGAGATGGCGAAATTGGATGTTGAAAGCCGAGGTTTTATTTTATTCCTCGAGCAAATCCAAGTGCTGACAGTGGAAACTCGTGAAATGGTCATTGACCGCGTCATGGCGTTAGATGAAACCTCCCTAATCTTGGAAGATTTAAAATGGGTGGTGTTGATGGTGCTGTTTAATGTGCCAGGCAACGAATCAGCTTATGAACAAATGGAAGATCTTATTTTTGAGCAGCCTGATGGCCGTTTACATTCATAAGATTGGTTGTTTGTGATGAAGTGATTAAAAAGGAGGCTAGGCCTCCTTTTTTGATCTTCTTGTTTGCTACTATATTTTTATACCAATTATATCCTTTACTACCCATGAAGGCTGAAACCAGTTTTCACCTTAAATGTGAATCGAGAGCCAGATGTCTAAAATAGATGAGCAGTTATTTACCGTGCACGAACACGCTTTAGAAAAAGAGTTTGAGCTCTGCCCTAAGTGTGGCTGCGAGTTGTCGGTTAAAAACAGTAAGCATGGTGGCTTCATTGGTTGTAATAATTATCCCACTTGTGACTTTACCAGGCCCTTAGTGCAGCATGAGTCAATAGAGACTCAAGTAATAGAAGGCTCTGAATGTCCCGATTGTGGTAATGAGTTAGCGGTTAAGTCTGGACGTTTTGGTATTTTTATTGGTTGCACAAATTACCCTGAGTGTAGCCATATTGAAAAGCACGATCATG
This sequence comes from Shewanella sp. 2_MG-2023, assembly GCF_030548905.1. Taxonomy (NCBI): domain Bacteria; kingdom Pseudomonadati; phylum Pseudomonadota; class Gammaproteobacteria; order Alteromonadales; family Shewanellaceae; genus Shewanella; species Shewanella sp. 2_MG-2023. The sequence continues at coordinate 7,760 of NZ_JAUOSO010000020.1, read as the reverse complement.
ATGCAGAAGCTGAAGTGATACCCTGCCCACATTGTAAAAAAGGTCATTTAGAGTCTCGCACGAGTCGTTACGGCAAAACTTTCTTTGCTTGTAATTGTTACCCTAAGTGCAAATACTTAGTGAATTACCCACCTCATAACGAAACATGCCCTGAATGTGATTTTGGTATTCTTGTTGAGCGTAAAGGCGCGGCGGGGAGTCGCTTAGAGTGTCCTCAAAAATCCTGTAAATATAAACGTCCGCTTTAAGCTTATGACTAAATAGCTGGTATATCAGTATTTGTTCATATCCGTATAGTCTGTATAATTTGCCATTAATTTAAGAAGGTTAAAGGGAAAATCATGCAGCTGTTGCAACCATCTGAAGTCGGCAAGGTGTTTGTTGAAGGGGGCGTTATTGCTTACCCTACAGAGGCGGTTTATGGCCTCGGGTGTGATCCTGATAATCTTTCTGCTATCCAAAAGTTGCTGGATATAAAACAACGACCTTGGCAAAAGGGCTTGATCCTTGTGGCCAGTGATTACCAGCAACTCAAGCCTTACATCGATGAAGCTCAACTAACAGAGGCTCAACTGGCTTTTGCATTCAGCAAATGGCCGGGTCCTTATACGTTTGTTATGCCAATTAAAGCGGGTGTTAGTAAGTTGCTTTGTGGTGAGTTTGATTCAATTGCGGTACGCATCTCTGCCCATCCTGTGGTGAGAGCCCTTTGCGATAGCGTGAATAAACCTTTTGTTTCAAGTAGTGCTAACTTAGCAGGTCAAAATCCTGCCATGTCAGCAAGTGAAATTGAACAGACTTTTTCTGCTGACGTTAATGCCCTCGTACTCGGTGAGTTAGGAGCTCAACGTCAGCCTTCAACAATTATCGACGCCCGCAGCGGTAAAGTGCTGCGCAATGGACAATAAGGATTTTGATATGGCAATACCTGATGCCTCAGTAGTTAAGCAATATTTGTTAGCGCTTCAAGCAAGCATTTGTGAAGGTTTAGAAACGCTTGATGAAAAAGCTAAGTTTCAAGCTGAGTCGTGGGAACGTGCTGAAGGCGGTGGTGGCACTAGTAGGGTATTAACCAACGGGCAAGTATTTGAGCAAGCTGGGGTGAACTTTTCCCATGTAATGGGAGCAGCAATGCCAGCATCTGCTACAGCGCACCGTCCTGAACTTGCAGGTAGAAGTTTTGAAGCCATGGGCGTGTCATTAGTGATCCACCCTAAAAACCCATTCATTCCGACCACTCACGCCAATGTACGCTTTTTTATTGCTCGTAAAGAGGGCGCTGATCCTGTGTGGTGGTTTGGTGGTGGTTTTGATTTAACCCCTTATTATCCTTTTGAAGAAGACGTTGTCTCATGGCATCAAACTGCGGCTGACATTTGTGCGCCATTTGGCGAAGAAGTCTATCCAAAATATAAAAAGTGGTGTGATGAATACTTCTTTTTACCACACCGTAATGAAACTCGCGGCGTCGGTGGTTTATTCTTCGATGACCTTAATGAGCACGGATTTGAGAAAAGCTTTGAATTTATGCAAGCGGTAGGTAGCGGTTTCTTAACCGCATATTCGCCAATTGTAGAGCGTAACAAAGACCTTGAATACAACGATGATGAACGTCAGTTCCAGTTATACCGTCGTGGACGTTATGTTGAGTTCAACTTGGTTTATGACCGAGGCACTTTGTTCGGTCTACAAACAGGAGGGCGCACCGAATCTATTTTGATGTCGATGCCGCCTTTGGTACGCTGGGAATATGGTTTTACGCCCGAAGAAGATTCTCAAGAGGCAGAGTTATACGAGCGCTACCTGAAACCACAAGATTGGTTACAGTTAGATAACTAGTCTCTGTAGGGGCTAAAACAATAGCTGTACTAAGTAAATGATGTCTATGCCATCATCATTTGTACGCTGGGAATATGGTTTTACGCCCGAAGAAGATTCTCAAGAGGCAGAGTTATACGATCGCTACCTGAAACCACAAGATTGGTTACAGTTAGAAAGCTAGTCTCTGTATGGCTTAAAATCGATGGAGGCACTAAATTATTTCTGCTGTTTATGCCTTCATCATTTGTTCGCTAGGAATAGGGTTTTACGCCTTTACGCGAGAACAAGATTCTCAAAAGGCAGAGTTATACGATCGCTACCTGAAACCACAAGATTGGTTAAACCTCGAGAGTTAATCTTTATTTCGCATATTATTGGCAAGCGTTGAAATGGCCTGAAATATCACTTGTTGATGTTCAGGCTTTTTTATTGTCTGGATAATAGCTTGTTCCATGCAGGTGAGCCATTGATCGACCATCGCTTGGTCAATCACAAAATGCATGTGTCTAGCACGTAATGCTGGATGGCCATACTTTTGCTGATATAACTGTGGTCCGCCTAACCAGCCACTTAAAAATTCAAATAACTTTTGCTCAGAGTCCGCAATAGGCGCTCGATGAATAGCAAGTAGCGATTCTGTGTCGGTACGATGCTGCATTTGCTGATAAAACTGCTTTGCTAGTAATCGAATCGTTTCCTCACCACCTATCAAATCATATGCGTTGGATTGTGTAGTATCACGATCATCACTTGATATGCTGCCTTGTTGTCTAGAACTAAATAGTTTTTTTAACCAATTCATGATGATTACGCTAAGTTAGGCTAATTTGATGATGAATTATAACGACATTTTTTCTAAGTATGTAATAGGGAAAGCTCATCACTGTCGTATTTCTTAATTGTTAATGTTTTGCTACAAATCATTTCAGACTGTTACTTTATTTACGTTAACAACTTAGTTAGATTAGGCACAACAATAATAAAAGGGAGTACAAAGCAATGACCAGATTTGCGCCGTCATTAGTAGTAATTGCTGTATCAACGGCACTGTTAGGGTGTAATCAAACTCAACAGCAAGATCCTCAAGTGACAATTAATAAAAATCCCTATCCTAGTACTTATCAAGTATTACCTCGTACAACGACCTTACTCACCAATGCAACAGTATTAACAGGCACTGGCGAAAAAATAGAGCAAGCGGATGTGTTGATGGTCGATGGCAAAATTAAAGCCGTTGGTGCTCAACTTTCTTCAGAGTTAGTCAAAGGTGCCACAGTTGTTGATGCAACAGATAAGTGGATCACTCCTGGTATTATCGATGTGCATTCTCACCTTGGTGTTTACCCGAGTCCTAGCGCCGATGCGCATAGTGACGGCAATGAAGTGACCAACCCTAATACCGCAGAGGTCTGGGCTGAGCACAGTGTATGGCCGCAAGATCCAGCCTTTAACCGAGCAAGGGAAGGTGGCGTGACTACGCTACAAATTCTCCCTGGTTCTGCCAATTTAATCGGTGGGCGTGGCGTTACCTTGAAAAATGCACCATCAACAACAATGCAGGGTATGAAATTTCCAGATGCGCCTTATGGCTTAAAAATGGCTTGTGGCGAAAACCCCAAAGGGGCTTATGGAAGAGGACAAAAAGTTGCACCTATGACGCGTATGGGCAATATGGCTGGTTATCGCCAAGCCTTTATAGAAGCGACAGAGTATAAGCGTGCATGGGATAAGTATGATGCGGATTATGCTGCTGGATTAAATCCAGAAGTCCCTCAACGTGATTTAACCAATGACACTTTAAAAGGGGTGTTAGAAGGCGAAATACTGATCCATAACCATTGTTACAAAGCTGAAGAAATGGCAATGATGGTGGATTTAGGTAAAGAATTTAATTACCACTCAGGCACGTTCCACCATGCCATTGAAGGTTATAAGATTGCTGAGCTATTGGCTGAAAATGGTAACTGCGCAGCGATGTGGCCAGATTGGTGGGGCTTTAAAATGGAAGCGAATGACATGGTGATTGAAAATGTCGCAATGGTCGATGCCGTGAAGAATTCCTGTGCCGTAGTTCATTCTGACTCTAGCACCACTATTCAACGTTTAAACCAAGAAACAGCTAAGATCATGCATAGTGCTAATCAGCACGGTTTTGAGCTAACCGAAGAACATGTCATTAGCTGGATCACTTCGAATGCAGCTAAGTCTTTAGGTATTGCAGATAAAACCGGTTCACTTGAAGCGGGTAAAAATGCCGATGTTGTCATTTGGAACAGTAATCCATTCAGTGTTTACGCTAAGGCTGAACAAGTATTCATTGATGGCGCCAAAGTGTTTGATCGCCAAGATGATAAGTACCAAGCGAAAAGTGATTTTATGTTAGGTCAAAAATAAGGAGCAAGACATTGAAAAAATTTAAAAAATCATTAGTTGCCATCTCAATGCTTGCGGGCTTAGTACCGTCACTATCACAAGCTGAAACGATTGCAGTTACTAACGCGAAGATCTATACCTCAACAGACAAAGGCATGCTGACCAACGCATCTGTTATCGTCGAAGACGGTAAGATCGTTGCCGTAAATCCAGAGTTGGTCAATGCCGATATTATCATTGACGCCAAAGGTGGAGTCTTAACTCCTGGCTTTATTGGCGCAATGAATTCATTGGGGTTAGTTGAAGTGGGTCAAGAAAAAATGACGCGTGATACTAACGACAAAGCAGCGGATATGACTTTTGATCCTAGCCTTGCATTTAACCCTAAAAGTACAGCAATTCCTTTTGCTAGAAAAGGCGGCTTAACCCGCAGTATTGTTGCACCTGGTGGCGGCGAGACAATTTTTTCAGGTCAAACCATTGAGGTTGAATTAACTGGAGATTGGGATAGCATTGTTGCCACAGAGCAAGCCTTGTTCGTGGCTTTAGGTGCGAAACACGATGGTTCCCGAATTATCGGTATGCAGAATCTAATTAATAAATTAGATGAACGTCAAAAAGCATTAACTAAGGCGGCAACGAAGAAAGCTGATAAAGAGGCCGATAAGGCTCCAACTAAAGAAGAATTGATTTTGAATGCCGTTCTGAGTGGTGAGAAGCCTTTAATCGCTTATGCAGATCGTGCCAGCGATATTTTGCAACTCATTAAACTTAAGCAACGCTTTAAGCTTGATTTAGTGTTGTTGGAAGCTGCCGACGCTGTGGTGGTTGCAGATCAACTCGCTCAAGCAGGTATCCCTGTGGTGATGGATGCCATGCGTAATTTACCTGAAAGTTTTGACTCTTTGAATAATTCACTGGATAACGCAGGGAAATTAAGTAAAGCTGGCGTCCAAGTCGTGTTAGCTGTACCAGGTGATGCTCATGGCGTATATGGTTTGCGCTATAGTGCCGGCAATGCCGTTGCCAATGGGATGAAGTATGACGATGCAATGGCGTCGATTACGTCAAACGTAGCAGATACTTTTCACCTTGATGCTGGACGCATAGCCGTTGGCAAGCCCGCTGATATGGTGTTGTGGAGTGGCGATCCGTTTGAATACAGTAGTCACATTCAAAAGATGTGGATTAACGGTGAAGAGCAAAGCACTGAAAGTCGCCATGATGAGCTACGTGACCGCTATATGACACAATCCAGTATGCCTAAGGCTTACACTAAGTAACTTGTAATGTTAATAACTTAATATCAATGCAATAAACGAAGAGAGAATATTGATGACCGATAAGTATGCAGTATTTGGCAACCCAATCGCACAGAGTAAGTCGCCATATATCCATACTGAGTTTGCTAAACAAACTCAGCAAGTAATCACTTACCAAGCAATACTTGCACCGGTAGATCAATTCTCTCAATCGTTAATGGCATTTTTCACTGCTGGTGGTAAAGGGGCGAATGTCACCGCTCCTTTTAAAGAGCAAGCTTATGCGGCGTGTGATGAATTAAGTGAATTAGCAAAACTTGCAGGTGCCGTTAACACTCTTATCTATTTACCAGATGGACGAATACGCGGTGACAATACTGACGGCGTGGGTCTTGTCGCTGATATTAAGCAGCACTTTGGTTGTATATCGAATAAGCGTTTATTGTTAGTTGGGGCTGGTGGCGCAGCAAGAGGCTGTATTAAGCCATTACTAGAAGCTGGCGCAAAAGTAACAATATGCAATCGTACGTTTAGCAAAGCGCAAAACCTTGCTGAGATTTTTAATGAGTTTGGTGAAGTGCAAGCTAGACCCATTGATGGGTTGGATGCACCATTCGATATGATAATTAATTCAACATCGGCAGGATTAGCAGGAGAGCTTATTAGTCTCCCACAGAGTATTATCAGCCCTAAAACTCAATGTTATGACATGTCATACGGCGCAGAAATGACATTATTTAATCAATGGGCATTATCAAGAGGCGCTGTTGAAGTCGCCGATGGCTTAGGCATGTTAGTTGGGCAAGCAGCGCAAAGCTTTAATATTTGGCGAGGCGTTATGCCAACGACTCAAGCTGTCCACGACACCTTGAGAACACAATTGGTATAAGGGCGTTCGCATGAATCAAAGTATTATTTTTACCGATATTGTCGAATGGGATGAAGCATTAAAACAAGTTTACTTAATTGTACAAGTTCAAGGAGTGAATGTTAGCTGCTTCATTAAACCCGCGATTATAGAAAAGTTGACATCAACAACTATCAAAAATGGAACAGAGGCATTAGTTGCCTTTGAGCAAGTCAGGTTTGATATAGAGGACTTAGCAGAGGCACTCATCGAATCAGAGTCGTTCGATGAGCACGGACACATATATATCGAATAGTCTCGGCTTATATGTGCCAAATTTATAAAGATGGGTTTAGCTAGACTGTTGAAGGTCCACTAAATACTCATTCTTTAAACGCACATAGTTATCTGCAGATTGAGGTAAAAAAGCGATTTCTTTATCAGTTAAAGGTCTCACTTGTTTACAAGGACTCCCCACATAGAGAAACCCGCTTTGTAATACCTTACCAGGAGGGACAAGTGAGCCTGCACCAAGTATCACATCGTCCTCTAAGATAGCCCCGTCTAAAATGATCGCGCCCATGCCGACTAAAACACGATTACCAACAGTACAACCATGAAGCATAGCTTTGTGACCAATAGTGACATCATCACCAATCAATAAAGGGTTACCTTCTGGGTTAGAAGGTGATTTACGAGTAACGTGAAGAATAGACCCATCTTGTACATTACTACGTTTACCGATACGGATTATATTAACATCAGCTCTCGCTGCAACCATTGGCCAAATACTGGCATCATGATCTAAAGCAATATCACCTACTATTACAGCAGCACTATCTACATAGACATTATCAGCTAATTGAGGATGGATCCCCTGATAAGAACGAATTGAGCTAAACATATAAAATCCCTGATTTGTTTAATTAGCCTCAGTATAAAGCCTAAAAGTGCTCTTTTGTTGTTAAAAAAGCATAAAAAATAGCTGATTAGTTTAAATTCTCAGCAAGCAAACGCGGAAAGTGAATTTTCTTTAAAAAAGCCCTTGCGGTGTTTCAGAATCTGCCTATAATGCGCATCCACTGACACGGCAACAGGCCAATAGGCTCAACGTATCAGAGTTAATTAAGACGGTTTCAAACCTCATAATTAACAGGCAGAAAAGAGTTTTTAAATTAGTTTAAAAAACGCTTGACGCCAACAACGGGAAGTGTAGAATACGCCTCCTCAAGCCAATGACCTAGCGTCTAACGGCGATATCTGAAAAATTGATATCACGCTCTTTAACAATCAAACAAGTAAATCTGTGTGGACACTCACAGGTGTTGAGTTAATCGAAATTGTCACTTAGGTGGCAATCAAAATTATTATCAATGTAACGATGAGTGTTCATAGCAATATGTAACAAACAGGATGTAGATTCTTCCGAGTCTGCATAATGTAATCAGAATTCATTG